>NZ_HF986236.1:7543-49402 GCF_000431435.1 Veillonella sp. CAG:933 | reverse complement strand
GGGGCTCGCGAAGTAGCCATTGAATTCCGTTCCTTCTCCAAAACAGCCGGCTTCACCGGCACACGCTGTGCCTATACAGTGGTTCCGAAGGAATTAACGGTCAATATGGCAGACGGTCAAAAACAGGCCTTAAACCCTATGTGGAATCGTCGACAATGCACTAAATTCAACGGTGTTCCTTATATTATTCAACGTGCCGCCGAAGCCGTTTATTCTGAAGCAGGCCATCGTCAAACACGTGAAGCCATTGCGTACTACAAAGAAAATGCCCGCATCATCCGCGAAGGCCTTACTGCCATCGGACTCACCGTATTCGGCGGTGTTGATGCGCCTTACATTTGGCTTAAAGTTCCGGCCGGCATGACAAGCTGGGAGTTTTTCGACCTTTTATTGGGAAAAGTACATATCGTAAGCACCCCGGGTGCCGGTTTCGGCCCTTGCGGCGAAGGATACTTACGTCTCACCTCCTTCGGCAGTCGTGAAAACACATTGCGTGCCATTGAGCGAATTAAAACATTACAATTTTAAGCGAGGTATACATGTTTACAGTAGTAAAAAAACTAGAAATCAGTGCCTCTCATCAGCTGAAATTGACCTACCCAAGCAAGTGTCAAAACTTGCACGGTCACAACTGGATTGTGCACATTCATGCACGCGCCGCCGAGCTTGATGAGAACGGCATGGTAATTGACTTCGGTCATATCAAAGAAGCGATTCACGGCCAACTCGATCACAAACACGTGAACGATGTTATGGGCGATATCAATCCGACCGCCGAAAATATGGCCAAATGGATTGCCGACCAATTGGGTGAAAAATGCTTCAAAGTTGTTGTTCAGGAATCGGAAGGGAATGTGGCGATTTATGAACGTGATTGAGCGTTTCAGCTCCATCGAAGGTGAAGGTACCCGCCAAGGGTCCCTTTGCTCCTTTCTAAGACTCTACGACTGCAACTTACGTTGTGTCTATTGCGACACAACGTACAGCTACGGCGACGAAGTAGACTATGAAGTACAATCCGTGGAAGACGTAGCGGATGCGTTGCGCCAAATGGGGAATCGCTACATTACCATTACCGGCGGCGAACCCTTGTTGCAAGCCGACGAAGTAGAACAGCTCATCGATGTATTGAGCCGTGAAACAACGCCGTTTGGTCCCTATGAGTTCAACATCGAAACGAACGGCAGCATTATTGCTCCCTTCCAGCGAGATAATGTATTCTATACTTACGATTACAAATGTCCCGATTCGAGTGCCGAAGAGTCCATGCACCCTAAATTATGTGAAGCCATGACGGATAAAGATGTATTGAAATTCGTAGTCAGCTCCTACGGCGATTTACAGCGCATGAAAGAAATCGTGCTCACTAAAAAGCCGAAAGGACATATCTTCGTATCCCCCGTTTTTGGCAAAATCGACCCGCAAGAAATCGTAGCGTATTTACTGAAAAATAATCTGCAGCAGATTCGCTTGCAATTACAAATCCACAAATTCATTTGGGATCCCGATGCTAAAGGCGTCTAAAAACTAAAAACACCAGACGGCAATAGCTTAATTGCTAAGCAATTTAATCCTAAAAGAGTTAATAAAATTTACAACTATTATTTACAAAATCTTGACAAGTGCCTTCTACTAATGATATGATATTTTAGTAATTAGATATGGAGGATTACTCAAGAGGCTGAAGAGGACGGTTTGCTAAATCGTTAGGGCGGGTTACCGTCGCTAGGGTTCGAATCCCTAATCCTCCGCCAGTTAGATTACACCCCTACAAACCTAGGTTTGTAGGGCTTTTTTATTTAAAACAATCATAGTAAAAACTTTAGTCAAAGAGCTAAATATGATATACTAATAAAAGGAATTTTCCACTTACAGTTTACGGGCCTTTAAGGATAACGACTGTGCAGTTTTTTGCTGCCATCGTTATCCTTTTTTTCATATAAGGAGCTATTATGTATCTCATCGTCGATAATCATGATTCATTTACCTATAACCTGGCCAACTTGGTGGCCGAAACGGGACGCCAAGTCGAGGTGCGCCCCTGCGACACCATTACGGTGGATGAAATTACTTCTATGAAACCTACCGGCATCATCATCTCGCCCGGCCCCAAGGGGCCTGCCGATGCCAAAGAATCCTTGGATATTGTACGTGAATTTAAAAATACGATGCCTATTCTCGGCGTCTGCTTGGGCATGCAAATCCTGGCTCATAACGCCGGGGCTTCCGTGGTACGCGGCGAAAAGCCGATGCACGGCAAAATTACGGCCATTCATCATGAAGGAACCGGCTTATTCAAAGGTCTGCCCACAACATTTGACGTGACCCGCTATCATTCGCTGGTTGTCCAAAAAAGCACCTTGCCGCCCGTTTATCACGTAGATGCCATCAGCGACGATGGGGCCGTTATGGCCATGTCACACCAACTATTACCGCTCTTCGGACTGCAGTTTCACCCGGAAGCCTTATTGTCAGAATATGGCTCTGAATTAATCCAAGCCTTTTGCCGTCGTGCCGAAGAAGGAGGTCACCCCCATGCCTGAAGCCATGATAAAAAACGTCACTAAAACAATGACGGAATCTATTGGCGACACCATGATTGAAACAGAGGCTGAAGCCTGTATTTGCCGTTCAACTTTGCCCTATAGCGCCGGTGATATTTTCACCCTCTTTGCCGACGAAAAGAACGCCGCCTTTCTCGACTCATCCTTAGAAAACAACCTCGGTCAATATTCCATCATCGGTCTCGTACCTTATCACGAGGTAAAAGTTGAAAACGGGTGCCTTTATGTGGACGGCAAAGCCCATCCGGGAAGCGCCGAAGACTATCTCAAGACCTACTTGCAAAATCATTACCGTAAAAACGATACCGACCTACCTTTGACAGACGGTGCCATCGGCTATGTTACCTATGATTACGGCATGAAAGAAATGGGACTTACCTCGCAACACGAAACGAAGGTCACCATGGCCGATATGAAATGGGGCTTTTACGACTTTTTTATCATAGAAGATTTAAAAGATCACTCCCTTTGGTTCATCGCTAACGGTCATACCGAACCGGCTCCCGTTCTTTTGAAAAAGATGGAGGATCTTATCGCCGCGAAGATGGCTAACTTCAAGTCACAATCACTGGCAGAAACTTATCCCCTAGCAATTCATCCGGACAGCACATCGGATGAATATGCTCAGGCCCTTCATAAATTGATGGACTACCTTATAGCCGGTGACGTTTATGTTACCAATTTTACCGGTACGTTGACCGTCGATTGTCAGTGCCCGCCGTACACCTTCTTTAGCCGGCTGCGCCGAGATAATCCGTCGCCTTTCGGAGCCTACCTGCAATACGACTCCTATCAGATAATCAGTGCTTCCATGGAACGATTGCTTCGCATCAACGGCAAAAAAATTGAAACCCGTCCGATCAAAGGAACTCGCCGACGCGGCAAAACAGCCGAGGAAGATGCGGCGCTTCGTAAAGAACTGGCCGAATCGCAAAAAGACCAAAGCGAACTCTTGATGATTGTGGATCTGGAGCGAAATGACCTCAATAAAATCTGTGAGCCCGGCAGTGTTATCGTACCCGACCTCTTTGCGGTAGAAGAGTATGCCACAGTCTTCCATTTAATCGCCAACGTGATTGGCACGCTCAAACCGAATCAGACCGCCATCGATGCCCTCTCGGCACTTTTCCCAGGTGGCTCCATTACAGGCGCGCCAAAAAGACGGGCCATGGAAATCATCGACGAACTGGAATCGAGCCGTCGCCAACTCTACACCGGCACCATCGGTTACTTATCCCTCGACGGCAACTGCGACCTCAACATCGTCATCCGCACGGCCGTCCACCAAGGCGATTCGTACTATATCGGTGTCGGTGGCGGTATTACCGCCGAATCGGAACGTGGCTTTGAATATGAAGAAATCTGGCAAAAGGCAAAGGCCTTACTCAGTGCCTTGAAAGGAGAAACTTTTGATTATGAACCTTACCTTTGATGACGGCTATCAGTTTGGCCTTGGTGCCTTCGAAACCATAGCCCTCGTAAACAATCAGCCAATTTGGTTAGAAGCCCACGAAGCGCGCCTACGCCGCACACTCGACTGGCTTGGCATCACCCTACCTGACGATTGGCAACAGCAGCTTCAAATTTATTTAAACAAAAATGGTGACGGCATGGGCGTTGTTAAAATCATGGTGTCAGCTAACAATCTAAGCTTCACAGTAAGAGCTAACCCCTATGAGAATTTACCGTCTCGTCCGGGTTTTGTCCTCGCCATGTCCGACATTCGCCGTAACGAATCATCCCCTTTTGTCTACCACAAAACCTTTAATTACGGTGAATCCATCTTAGCCAAGCGACAAGCTGCTAAGGCAGGCATCGACGAGCCGATTTTCTGTAACAGTCGCGGCGAACTTACGGAAGGATCCGTAAGCAATCTCTTTTTTATAAAAAACGACCGACTTTATACACCACCCATCGAGGCCGGCCTCTTGCCGGGCATCGTCCGGGCCTACCTTTGTCAGCGCTATGAAGTAGTTGAAAAGACCATCATTCCTCATGAAATCGGCTCCTTCGATGAGTGTTTTATTACCAATTCCCTCATGGGCATCATGCCGGTACGTCAGTTTGGGACTCACGAATTCCCGGCCTCAGCACAGACAATGACGGGAACCTTATACCAAAATTATCTGCAAGATAGATTGCGACCTTTTCCTAACTACAATTAAATTTAACTCAATTAAATTAAACACCCCTGCAAACCTAAATCTGCAGGGGTGTTTAGTTTCTCGCCTATTTTTTATTAATTTGTAAGCTACTCGACGTTACAAAATTCTTAATTTTAAATTCTTTTCGCGCCTGCTCGGCAACCCTTGCCAATACATAATATAAAAAGTAAGGATCATACTCATTAAAAAAGTCTAGCCACTTATCCCTTTCTACAATATCCTCAATACTACCGATAGAAAGGAGCATAACATTACTGCGCATCTCGCCATGAGGAATCCGAATCAACGTCGTCAGCGTCTTGGCGCCCTCCTTATTTTTTAAAATTACATCAATAGAAATATCCTTAAAGCCCAATACATAACTTTCTTCCTGTGTCTTGGACTCATAGGTATCTCCAATCTCTATTTCATAGGGAACGTAGATTAAAATATCCTCGAGCCTGGTTATATCCAAAATCTGCATAACCCGTTCCAATGATTCCATATTAATATCTCGGAACTTATTGCTTACCAAGTTTTCAATAAAAGTTTTGGGGAAACCATTGTCCAAAGCAAATGACGTCTTTTTCAGATTCCGCTCTTTTAAAATTTTGCTTAGCTTGCATATAAACATTTATTAATCTCCCTATCTCCAAAAATCTATTTCAAATTACTTTTTATGTAAAATTAATTCTAAATCGACAATTAACATAAAGTATGTTATAATCCAATTATAGCCGAAATGATTATAGAAAGGCTATTATAACTAGTTACATTTTAAAGGATTTTCTAATTTTAAGAAAGAAGGAGATGATATTAGAGCAAACGTATTTAAAAGAATGTCAGTAATACATGAGGGATTTTTTGAAAAAGGAGGTCTCATATATACAATTGACTGCACTAAGAAAAAGAAAAAACCGTCTAGTATTGGCGTACTAAACGGCTAAAAACAAAGTTTTTAATTGAATTAACTACCTTTATTCTAACATACTATAGGTTTTTATAAAAGAGGCGTCTTAATGTTCATATCAATTGCCCGGATATAAACAAATAGGCGCCTTTAAACCTATCAAGAAAAAGTCTTAGCTACTACGAACAATGTTAATATGTGTTCTTTATATTCAAATCATGCAGAAAGCAGGAATACCCCATTAACACAAAATCCCTTATAGAACTACTATTTAGCTCTATAAGGGATTTATATTTTCTTATGGCGGAGAGGGTGGGATTCGAACCCACGGCCCCTTGCGGAGTCACTGGTTTTCAAGACCAGCTCCTTAAACCACTCGGACACCTCTCCAAATTAAACTATTACCTTAATATATTACCGTGTTTTGTCCAACAAATCAAGCCCTTACCGCAACTTTCCGCTGAAACGTACCGTAAATCCTGTAATCCTCCTATTTACTTCATCAAAGTTTTCTTTGTACTCTCAGCTAAAACATGCTATAATTAACATATCGAAATTTATAATTATTATGTGAAATTTACTCGAGTTTAATAAACGAATTAAACACATCTGAGGAGCTCCATGAAATACACAAATAAAAATCAAACAAATACAAACTCATCAAATACCGCCAATACTTCCGGCACTGCCCGTAAAAATCATAAACGCAAAGCTATTGCCGCTATAATGACGATTGCCTTAGCCATGTCCGCATCAGCCTATCCGCTCAATTCCGTACATGCAGTAGATCCGGTTAACGCCTATATCGCCGCCAAAATCATCCCCTCTTTCTCGTTACCGTCACTTAATCCGATTAAAGCGGCCGGCAAATTACTGGGTCTCGTAAGCGATTCCGATGATGCCGTGAAAAAAGGCAAAAAAGTGGACAACAACTACAAGTTTAAAGCCACTAAAGTAGCGAACGGCTCAAAGACTTTTAAAAATTCTCTCAACAATAACCAGAATAATCAAAATGTAATTTTAGTACAGAAAACCGGCAAGGCGAAAGTGAAAAAAGCGGAACTCATTAAAACCGGTCATAGCGACAGCGAAGGTCTCAGCCTGTGGCGCGGTCAAAACGCCGCTCTTCTAGTTGCGCCATATAGTCAGGCCACGATTGAAAACAGCACTATCACTACCAACGGCGACGGCGCTTCCGGCATCGTTGGTAGCGGTAAGAAAGTAAAAATTACCGCTAAGGATTTAACGATTCACACGAATAACCGCGTATCCCAAGGCATCGGTGCTGCCTATGGTGCCGAAATTTCCTTAAAGCAGAGTAATATCAGCA
Source organism: Veillonella sp. CAG:933 (assembly GCF_000431435.1). Taxonomy (NCBI): domain Bacteria; kingdom Bacillati; phylum Bacillota; class Negativicutes; order Veillonellales; family Veillonellaceae; genus Veillonella; species Veillonella sp. CAG:933. The sequence goes on along the minus strand of NZ_HF986236.1, from coordinate 42,454 downwards.
CCTACGGTTCTCAAAGTCCGGCCCTCGCCACCGCAACGAAAGTCGACAGTAGCCTCACTGCTGATGGCGTCACCCTTCGTACTTACGGCCAAAACAGCCCCCTCATCAGCTCAACCGGCACGATGAAGTTGAATGCTATTAACGGTGAAGCATCGAATGGCACATTCGGACTTTTGGAAGGCAATACGGACGTGACATTTACCAATTCACAGCTAAAAGGAGCCAATGGTTTTTACCTATATCAAACCGATTTAGGCACCGCTGAAAAAGGGACGACCAAGCTCACCATTAACCAAAGCCGACTCACCGAAACGGGCTCTACGCCGCTTTTTACCATTCTCGGTGCTAAAGCCCAAATAAAACTCCAAGGCAATACTATCAGCCAACCGAGCCGTGCTCCATTCTTGCAGGTACTATCCGGCACGGGCGATACATCCGACCTAAATCGTGCAGCGGCGGCTATCAACAGCACCGGCAACACTAACAGCCAAGTACGTTTACAAGCCAATCAACAGGCCATTAACGGCGATATACTAGCCGACCGCGGTAGCAAGCTGGACATTAAGCTTTCGCAAAACTCCACATTTACCGGTGCCATCAATCCGAACAACAGCGCTAAACAGGCTTCTTTAAGCCTTAGCAAGGATTCTGTGTGGAATGTAACCGGTGATTCCTATCTGACGGAACTTAACAACGACGATTCAACCAACAGCAATATCCATACTAACGGTCATACGGTAAAAATTGTAAAATAATTACCCAAAGGAACGATTTATATGAAATTTATCACAACTTATTTAAGCCCCGTAAAATGGGCTTTTTTAAGCGCCTGCCTGCTCTCCTTAATTCATGTAGTCAGTGCGCTTACTGTGCCGACTTTAACGGCCAGCATCATTAATGAAGGCGTTTTGCAAGGCGACTTGGACGCCATCAGTCGCCTCAGCGTTGCCATGCTCGCCGCCTCTTTGGTAACCGTCATCGGCTCACTCAGCGCCGTATACTTGGCCGCCCATATTGCGTCACGCGTCAGCCTCAACCTGCGGCAGCAACTCGTGCAGGCGTTGCAGGACTTCTCTTTGTCGGATTTTTCAAAATACGGCACCGGCACCTTGCTCATGCGTGCCACCCGTGATGTGGAAAAAATCCAGTCCGTCCTCGCCGAAGGCATCAATATGATTCTCCCCATGCCGCTCATGATTATAGTCGGTTTAGGACTCACTTTTTACAAAAGCTTCGAAATGGGGCTCATCATTTTAAGCCTCATGGTCATCATGGTAGTGCTCATGATAAGCATTCAAAAACGGGCCCTCCCTATCGTCATGGCCGTTCAGCAGCAATTAGATAAACTGACCGACCTCGTGCGCGACCATATTATCGGCATGTCCGTGATTCGAGCTTTTAATCGCACGGACGATGAAAAAGCTGCTGAAATTGGCATGTTCACGGAATTATCCAACAAGGAAACTCGTCTGGCCCGCACCTACGCCATCGGACTGCCCAGTATCCTCATTATTTTCAACATGAGCACCGTGGTTATCCTCTGGCTTGGCGGCTATCAGATTGACTCCGGTGTGCTCCAAATCGGTGATATTATGGCCATCATCGAGTACGCCACCCTCATTTTGATGAACCTCATTATGGCTGTATTCGTGCTTCTCGACGTGCCGGAAGCCATTATTTGCTATCGACGTATTAGAGAGTTATTAGTTCATTCTGAAAACCCGACAGTTAGTTCTAAGCAAAATACAGTAACTGATAACGTTTATTTACATGCAACGGAAAGTATCTCCGGCCAAGTACCACTGTTAGAATTTCGCAATGTTACCTTCCGCTATGACGATGCGGAAGAAGCGGCCTTAAAAGATATTTCCTTCACCCTCAACGCCGGCGAAACGCTGGCTATCATGGGTGACATCGGTTCCGGCAAAAGTACCTTGGCCAAGCTCATTTTGGGCCTGTATCCTATCGAGTGTGGCGACATTCTCTTTAACGGTCAGTCAATTTTTAGCCAACCCATTGAAGATGTGCGCTCACAAATCGGCTATGTGCCGCAAAAAGCCTATCTTTTCACCGGTACCATTGCCATGAATTTAGAATTTGGCAAAAGCCAAGCCTCGAATGCACCGCTGACACGTGAAGATATTGAAGAAGCGGCAAAATTAGCGGGCGCCCATGAATTTATCAGCCGTTTCGAAGACGGTTATGAGCACGAACTTGCTCAAGGCGGTACCAACCTATCCGGCGGTCAGCGCCAACGCCTCGCCATGGCTCGTGCCTTAGTTCGTAAACCTCGTCTTTTAATTTTTGACGACAGTTTCTCTGCCTTGGACGGCATCACCGAACAGCAAGTGCGTAAAGCCGTAGCCGAGGAGATTAGCAATAGCAACGGCAATAGAAACAGCGATGGCATTACCTCCGGCAGGGCATTCATATCTATTGAACAGAAGGTCAGCGCCGCCCGAAAAGCCGATAAAATCCTGGTCATCAACCAGGGTGAATCGATGGGCGTAGGCACGCACGAAGAACTCTTGGCTCATTGCCCAATCTATCAGCAGATTGTAACATCACAGGAGGTGGCACTATGAAACTGGTCAAACGATTCCTCCTGGACTCACGCAGTCAGTGGTGGCGCCTCGGTTTTCTAACCATAGCCTTAATCTTGGCCGCGAGCTTTGAAATTATCGCCCCGCGCCTCTTAGGTGACATTGTCGATGCCATCGTTCAGGGCCTCGAACAGCACCGTGAAATCAACGCCATTTTAGACGGTACAATCGATACAGTCCTTCTACTCATCATTTTTTACAGCTGCCACGCCGTATTCACATACGTTAGTGAATTTATCATCGCCGGCAGTGCACAACGCATGGTATTAGCTTTGCGCAGCCGCGTAAGCCATCAGATTCATCATTTACCGATGTCCTATTTCAATCAACACAACCGTGGCGATATGTTAAGTCGCCTTACGAGTGACTTAGACTCCGTCGGCGAAACGCTCCGTGAAGGCATTCCGGGCCTCATCTCATCGTTTATCGGCATCGTCGGTGCCGTCGCCATGATGATTTGGATTAGTCCGCTCCTGGCTGCGATTATTCTCGGCGTTATCATCGTCGGCGTTCTCGGCTTAACCTTTACGTCTAAAAAAGCGCGCACTATCTACCTGCGCAATCAAGAGGCTTTAGGTGCTGTGAACGGCGGCATTGAAGAATTAATTTCAGGCAAGCAAATCATACAGTCTTTTGGTCTTGAAAAAGTCTCCACCGACCACATGACGGATTTAAATACACGTCTCTTTACGCGTGAACGACAATCCGGTTTTATGGGGCAGCTCATCATGCCGTTGGTTAACTTCATCAACCAAATAGGCTACGTCCTCGTTGCCATCCAAGGCGGTCTCTTCGTGTTGCGCGGCTATATCACCCTTGGTGACATCCAAGCCTTTTTCCTCTACGTAACACAAGTATCCGACCCGATTTCGCGCAGTTCCTACATCTTAACCCGATTTCAAGAAACACACGCCGCCTTAGGTCGTATTTACGAGATTCTGGACGCTCCGATGGAGGATGACTCAGGAACCTTACAAGACGTGCCTAACTCTGTTGCGGGCGCCGCATCAAGTACTAATGCCATTGAATTTAGTCATGTGAACTTCGGTTACAGCGACGATAAACCGCTTATGACGGATGTAAACTTTGAAATCCCCAGCGGCCACGTCGTAGCTATTGTAGGCCCTACGGGGGCCGGCAAAACCACAATCATTAACCTGCTCATGCGTTTTTATGAAATATCCGGCGGTACCATTACTATTCACGGTACGGACATTCGCAAATTAAGCCGCGAAGCCTTGCATCGTCAAATCGGCATGGTATTGCAAGACACGTGGATTTTTACAGGCACCATTGCTGAAAACATCGCTTACGGTAAGCCGGATGCAACGCGGGAAGAAATTATCCATGTTGCGAAACTGGCCATGGCGGATCATTTTATCCGCACCTTGCCACAAGGCTATGATACGATCTTAAAAAATGGTGCCGATGACCTCTCGCAAGGGCAGCGCCAATTACTGACGATCGCTCGTGCCTTTTTGGTTAACCCAAGCATTCTCGTACTTGACGAAGCCACCGCCAACGTTGATACGCGTACAGAAGTGGAAGTGCAAAAAGCGATGAATCAACTCTTAAAAGGCCGTACCGGTATCGTCATCGCCCATCGATTATCCACCATTCGTGACGCCGATTTATTGCTCGTTGTGAATAACGGTCAAATCGTTGAGCAGGGTACTCACCAAGAACTCTTGGCTAAGGGTGGTTATTATACGGAATTGTATGAAAACTACGCCAAGGGGATGACGGTGTAAACATGCATTCTAAATGCAATTGAATAAAAGATTCTATATACGGACAAGGCCTTATCGGCGGTAGGACGTATAGACTTATAAAGTAAAACGGGATTGTTCCAAGGTTATTACCTCGGAACAATCCCGTTTTTATTTAATTAAAGAGAAGCCAATTTAACTATCTCACACAGCTACCATATTAGAAATTGATAGCAGCGGTTTAGTTCAACTATTTATTAGCCAACTGGCGCATAATTTCCTGAACTTGCGTACGTAATTCCGCATTTTCCTGAGCCTGCTGTTGAACCTGAGCCCGTAATTCTTCAATCGTAGAATTCTGGTTTGCTAATTGCTTAGACTGTTCAGATACAACTTCGGCTAAGGCAGATTTCGAGTAATTCGAATACTCGTTACTGCTACCGAACTTAACACTTACGCCGGCATTAAACATGTTTTCACCGCCGCCCATGCTGGTGCCGATGGAGAATAACAAGTCATTCGTCGGACGATAGAACGCACCAATTGCTACAGCATTAGCCGATTTGTAGTTACCGTAACCGGCGGCAAAATCCCATTTAGCAGTCGGATCGTAATCTTGCGGATGCAATGCTGCTAAAGCGGCCGCACCGGCACCGACACGATTAATACGATTGTCCAGTTTGTTAACCTGACTGTTCAAGCTGGTTACGTTATTGGTAATATTGCTTACTTCGTTGGAAATGGAAGTAATATTATTGGTGTTCTGCGTAATCTGAGTCGTATTAGCAGCTACTTGGCTATCTAAAGCACTCAGGTTTTGGCCGGCTGACTTAGATTTTTTCACGTAAGTACCGTCTTCAGCAACGCGTGTTTCATTATAAACAGTACCGCCGGTAACAATTCCTTTATTGTCTGCAACTACCTTGCCATCGGTGTTCACTTTGATTTTGTAATTAGTTCCGCCGATACTATTCTTTTCTGTGCTGTCGATAGTAATTGTGCTATCACCATCAGCATTGGCAATGGTATTTCTCGTATCAACGGCAGCTGCAATTGTAGACAAGTTAACGCTTCCGGAAATGATTTCTTTTCCATCGGAATTCTTAATAGATAGACCTAATTTATTATCTTTAAAGCTCAAAGCATCTGTACTTTCCTGTAGCCCTGTACCCGCAGCATCCAAAGCCGCTTTAAGCTGCGCCACGTTGACCGCATCGGTATCATTGGTACCGGCTGCAACATTGGTAATTTGACGAGTTAAACCTGTTTCACTATCACCAACGGAAACAGCCGCCGCACCGGATTGCCAAGCGGATGTAATCTGAGTTTTTTCCGATACAGCTGCCGTATAGGCTTTATTGGCATCATTCACGGCTGTTTCTGCCGTATCCATAGCGGCTCTTGCTTCATCATTGGCAGTCTTAGCAGCATCCATCCGTTCTTTAATTTTTTTACCTTGATTCGAATCATGGTCAATACTGTTATAAGCATTTACAGCCTGAACATAATCGGCATTTTTGGCCAGATAATCAGAAACCTTGGTTTCATAATCAGCTTTAGCTGTCGAAAGAGCGGATTCCAAATCAGGGATACTGCTATTTAATTCGGCAAATCGATCTTCTTTGCCGGCATAAGCAACAATAGCCACTTCATTTTCAAAATCTTTACCTGTAATCGGATTATAGCCAAATAACCCTTTGTCAACAGCCGATACAGAATTACTGCCGATAGCCACGCCACCATCATGTTGTACGTCCGTATTATAGCCGAGCATAACAGCGTTGCTGATATTTTCCGTATGTTCACGTAACGGTTTTTGCACCTTCACCGCATAGTGCAGCGTATCTCCTGTCCACTGTAAATTTCCGGTCACATGTTCAAAACTCTTAGGCGTATGAGATTGTTCTTCATAGCCTACTTTCGTTCCCATAGTTCCAAGAATTACGTTATTTTTGCTACCCGATAAGGTATGGTAATCACCGATGACAACATCCGTAGTTGCGTCGCTAAGCGTATTGCCGCTCCCCATGACAGAGACATGATTCACATTAGTGGCTTTATTTTGATAACCGGTAACCATATTATAATCACTGACTGCAGCTTCGGTGCCGCTTAAAGTATTGCCCGTTCCAAAGATGGAAGATCGTCTTGCATAATCCGACACATTGCCGTTCCCAAGTGCAAATACGGAACCCCCATTTAAAGTTGCAAACTCACCCATCACCTCGAAAGAACGATCTGTATAACCAAAATCGTCCCCTGCATGATAATAGAGCTCGCCCCAACGGCCCGTCATAAAACCGCCTTCAATACCTTCAGTCATATTACCGGCTGCATTGGTCACACGGTTACCGGTACCGAAAACCATGGAACTCAAAGACGAATCAACTTTATTCAAAGTCCCAAAAGTTCCGGTTGCAATCGAAACACCCATTCCATTCTCGGAACTAAGCTTATTATCCACGCCATAAAGAGAGGAATAAACAGTCATTCCCTCAATGGTTGAACGAGTGCCAACAGCTGTACTGAGAGGCCCTAAGCTCTGAACTCTATGCCCGATTGCTGTAGTGCCATCGGCTCCCAATGCATGGTAACCAATAACAACCATTTTCCGATTACCAACTCCGATAGTCTTCTTTTCTTCAGGTGATAAAGAGCCTATGATAATAGAATCCAGAATATTACTGCCTTTTTGATTATCACCGATAATAATACCTGCTGCCGCACCGTCAATATCATTATTATTACCGATAACCGTTAAGGAGTCCCATTCATTGCGATACGTATGATTACCGGTAAGGACATTACCGCGACCAATGGTTAAGTCGGAAATATTAGGTTCACGGCCTTCCGGATGACCATAGTCAGTAACGGTACCAACATCTCGACCGATTATTTTATTATTATCACCGATAACGTTTTGTTTACGACTCCCCCGTACTTCGTTGTTATTACCTAGAACACGAGTATCAACGCTGGCTTCATATCTTGTTCCACCCTGCCATGGGTAGCTCTTTGTTACCTTATTATCATTACCTACAATATTAACGCCATTGGTGTCTTCAACGGTATTGGTATCCCCAATAACATTGGCATCTTTACTGCCGGTCACTGAATTTTCCGTCCCCACGACACGAGCCGTTTTGTCATCAGTTACGGTATTCGTTGTCCCCGTAGCGGTACCACTGTCTACAACGATGTTTTCTGCTGCTAACACTTGCCCGCCTAATAACAGACTCAATAATACGGCACTGCTCAAAGAAGCTTTGACTATGCGACGACGATTTTGATGCTTTGTTTCCATCCTAAAACTCCTCTCATACCCTATACCATATAACACTTTTACCATGCGATGAACTCAAATTATACCCCTTATAAATTCATCAAATATTCACTATAATTAAATGCTAGCACTTTTATCATGTAGGGTCAATGAGAGTATTAGTTCATATTTATCACATTTGCCCAAAATACAATCAATATAGCATAATTTTCTTTGATAAAACAATCTATATCACTTCATCTAACCTTTACAAGCTTAACAAATTCACACTATAACCATCCCATTACAATCATCAATATTTTGCGATAATTCATTGATAAAATTTTAGTAAGTATCTTGTTTTCCAACAAAAAAAGAACCGCCAAAACAATTTATCTTGCCTTGTAACGGTTCCTATCATAGATGTCATCAATATTCAATTATAATTCACTAATAGCCGAGCATCTTACCACAACATTCCCGACGTCCAAATCAATCGCAATGCTAAAATCCCTACTCCTAAAGAGAACACCATAAGAATACTGGTAGCTTTAAGACGTTTAGCAATAGCCGCACCAAGTTGGGCCCCAATGACGGCCCCAATGCCGCAGGCAATGGCGATATTCCATTGAATATGACCCAAGGAATAATGTGTGACTACACCTGTAATCGTGGATAAGAATAATATAAACTGGCTCGTAGCCGTTGCCACATGTGTGGGGAAGCCCAAAATATACACGAGCGCCGCCACGTGAATGAGCCCGCCGCCGATGCCGAAAACGCTGGAAATAAAGCCGACTACCACACTGATTAAACAACCGATAGTTTTACTATAGGTCAACTCATGAAGTTGCAAAGATTCTTCCTTGCGTTGTCCTTTCGTCCAGTTTTTATAACCGATAAACGTCGACATGCAGAGTAGGAATAAACCGAACCAGAATTTCAACATGGATATGTCGAAGCCTTCCGACGCGACAGCGCCAAGATAGGATCCGGGAATCGTAGCCAGCGTAAACCAGATTGCCGCACTGTAGAGTATTTTTTTCTGCTTAATAAACGCTGTCGAAGCGGACATGGCATTGAACATAACAATAGTGAGCGAGGTACCGACTACCATGGCCGGCGACCAGTCGGTAAATAAATATAAGAATACCGGCACGAAAATTAAGCCTCCGCCGGCGCCTATGAGTGTCCCGAAGGCTCCTACACCAATACCCAGCACAATAAATCCCAAAAGCACGCCCCACGACATGCCCAAAATCAATCCTGTTGCCCCATCCATAGCCGACTCAACCTCATTTCTCTTTTTTCAAAACACCGACTTAAAATAGCGTAACTACTCTTAATACTGCAAATACACCACGTATTTGATTATATCCATATTTTTATTCAGTATATCGCAAAATAAACAGAAACGCCATCACTTCCTGGTTATAGCTGTTCGTGATTCAGCTACAATCCCGCAAATGATGGCGTTTTTGTTTACGTAAGTTTGTGTAAGTGTGTGTAAATACGTATATAGTTAACTGATTGTTCGTGTCAATCAAGGAACTACCTTAAATCGGTATATTTGGTTGTTTTTGCCTATAAAACGGCGGATACGGCTGTTACGATTGGCGCAATGACCGTTGTCATGATGCCCATGAAAATCATGGCCAAAGAGGCAATAGCACCGGTTTTAGGGCCGTCTTCATAGGCTTTAGCAGTACCGGTCCCATGAGCCGAAATACCGTAAAGCATGCCTTTTAACAAGCGGTTATGAATATGAGCCCGTTTAATCATCATGGTGGTCATAATCATACCGATAAGGCCGGTTGCAATTACGAGGATGGCCGTAATCGTAGGGTCGCCGCCCATTGTATCAGACGCAGCTAAGGCTAGCGGCGTCGTTACGGAACGCGGAGCAATACTGTGAACGAGTTCAGGGCTAAGTCCGATAAGTTCGGCGAGTCCCATAGAACCCAAGAACGCCACCGAACAACCCATGCCGATAACAACCAAGAGCGGAATAAAATATTCTTTTACTACGCCACGGAATTTATACAAAGGCACCGCAAAGGCCACGGTGGCCGGTTGCAACATCATCGTGATGTACTGGCTGCCTTCCTGATATACATCGTACGGAATATTCATAGTTACGAGGAATAAACCGATAACTACCGGCACGCCCAACAACGGGGTAAAATAGAGTTTTTTGCCGGAACGTTCATACAATTTTTTAAAAAGAAAATACAAAACTACAGTGCCCACTAACGATTCGATGATATGAATACTAATCATCTGAAACGGTGAATAATTTACCATAATTTGTACCCCTTTCTACGTAATTTCATAACACTCAAGGTAATAACCGTAACGGAAATCAAGAGTGTTACAATACTCGTTACGATAACGCCCAAGAGCATAGCCCCCGTACTGCCAAATAATTGTGTATATTGAATAACCCCTATAGCGGACGGAATGAAGAACAACAAAAGTTCCCCGATTAAAACGGCCGCTCCCTGTTCCACCCAGTTAAGCTTGATGATACCTGAGCAGAGCAACAAAAATAACAAAATCATGCCCACCAAAGTCCCCGGTAATGGCAGGTTCAACCACTCTTTCAAGTAGCCTCCCAACACTCCAATCAAGGCGAGCAATAGAATCTGACCTACTACAATCGCCACACGTTTCATCCTCAAACGCCTCCTACATATCGACTAATTTTTATTCTGCAATATACTGTGTCTTCATTCAATAAACGAATGTTGTATTTATTGTGTACTCGTATAGGGATTTTTCGATATTCCCTTTGTCATGACTTATTGTATCTCATTTTTTCTTAAAAAAATAATATTTTTTCCCTATACGGCCGTATTCTTTTTAGCTATAATAGATGTAGATTATATTGCAGGAGGATTATATGGATATTACCCATTTAAAATATTTTGTCGAAGTGGCTCGCCAGAAGAGTTTCACCAAAGCGGCCCAAACTTTACACGTAAGTCAGCCGTCACTAAGTAAAGCGGTACGCCTGTTGGAAGGGGAATGGAACAAGCAATTATTCCGCCGTCGCGGGCATCGCATCGAGCTTACCAATGAAGCGTGCGCCGTATTGCCGCAGATTGAAGCCTTAGTGAGGCAATTTGAAGTGCTTGAACACCAGATGCATCACACGAATGATACGGAATCGGGTGAATTGAGCCTCGGCATCCCGCCGATGATCGGTTCTTCCTTCTTATCGCCGATTATTCGCGACTTCATGGCCGCCTACCCGCAAATTTCGTTAAAGGTAAGTGAACACGGTTCACCGCAAATCGCCCAGCTTGTACAGGACAATCAATTGCAGGTTGGATTCGTTACCTTGCCGGTGTCTGACTTTACCACCCCGGATACACAAACCTATATCTTTAACCACCAGCCTTTATACTATGTGATGCAACCAGATTCACCATTCGCCCATTACGAGTCCGTTACTCTTCACGAAATTCGCAAAGAACCGCTTGTGTTCTTTCATCCGTCCTTTTCGTTATACGATATCATCTTAGGTCGTTTTCAAGAAATCGGCGTAGTACCGCAAATCGTAGCGCAAAGCAACAACTGGGACTTCATCACGGAGCTTGTAAAAAGTGGTCTCGGCACGGCTATTTTGCCACAGACAATCTGCGAACGTCTTAATAAGGAGCAGTTGGTTTCAATTCCTATCGAGCCCCGCATCAACTGGGTGCTCGGCATGATTTGGAACGAACAGTCCATGATTGTACCGGCAATTCGCCTGTGGGTTAACTATTTCCGCTCTCATGTGGTGGAAGAACGCCTGGTTCACGGCGAAGATCCGGGGCCTGCCCCTACTATTTTATGTGATTCTAAATAATCACATAAAACAAGCCCCTTACAGCCAATCGCTGTAAGGGGCTATTTTCATTCACTATGCGAAACTATGCAGGTAATTAATTACTTTAATAGTTTCTCCAATGCACGTTGTCGTTTTTTGCATTTTTCTTTCACCGGTCGGCAATGGTTGCCGCACACTTGACAACGACCTTTACTGTCGGTCAGCAAGGCTTTCTTTTCCGCCTTGGTCGTCTCGTGTAGGTCCGGTAATTTCTTACCAAGGCGTTTTATTTTTTTGGATTTTTGTCATCCGAATTGCTATGTAATTTTTGCAGGGCATCATCGATGAAGTCCAATACGCCCAAAGCCGCACCGCGAGCGCTTTCTTTCATATTGTCCGCTACTTCGGAAATATGATCGGCTACTTTGTCAGCTACTTCTTGAGCTCGTTCAGATAATTCATCGGCTTTATCGGCAGCCTGGTCTTTCAAATCAGCCGCTTTATCGGCTAATTCATCTACTTTGTCCGATGCCTGTTCCTTTAAGTCTTGCGCTTTATCAATTGCTTGATCTTTCAAATCAGCCGCTTTGTCGGCTAATTCATCTACTTTGTCGGATGCCTGTTCTTTAAGCTCTTCCGCTTTATCGGATGCTTGGTCTTTCAAATCAGCCGCTTTGTCGGATAGTTCATCAACTTTATCGGCTGCTTGGTCTTTCAAATCAGTTGCTTTGTCGGCTAGTTCATCAACTTTGTCCGACGCTTTATCTTTTAACTCTTCTGCTTTATCAGTTGCTTGATCTTTTAATTCTTCAGCTTTATCAACAGCTTGGTCTTTCAAGTCTTCAGCTTTACCGGCCAATTCTTCAGCTTTATCGGAAACTTTTTCAACAACTTCTTCTGCTTTGCCATCAGTGGCTTGATTCAAATTCTTGGCTAATTCTTCTTTAGTGGACATTTCGTCTACCACCTTTCCTTTGACATCATTCACTTTTGACTGCACTGCTGTTGCTACACTGCCAGCTGTTTTGGAAATCTCTTTTGTTTTGTCAGCCGCGGTGTTAGCTACATCATCAGTCAACTCTTCCAAATTTTGATACCATTCTTCGCTGCGCTCTTGCACGCCTTTTTTGGCGTGTTTCGCTTTTTTCAATGCTTTTTTTGTTTCTTTTTCAGCCGCTTTAGCTGCTTTTTCAGCTTCTTTCGCGACTTTCTTAGCTTCTTTTTTCGCTGCTTTATGGGCTTTTTTAATAGATTTTTTTGCCTGTTTAGCGAGTTTTTTAAATTCTTTCCACTCCGTATGGAGCATCAAATCTTCAAGCGTCATTGTCCCCTCTTTGCCATCCGGCAAGTTTTGGCTCAACATGTCCAAAATATCTTGCAAAAAGATTTCCGATGTTGGGAATACGTTATGATCGTCATCCTCGTCATCATCCACCTCAGCTGCAAACGCCGCCGAATCGGCCGTTCTCACCCCCGCATTCAATACAGCATTCGTTCCTGCCAATAAATTGTCATCCGCATCGGCTTTTACACTATGAGTTAAAGATGATTGCGGAATATCTCTATCAGTAATGGCATCAGCTGCCACTGCCTGTGTTTTAGCTGCCGTCGGTTCAGCCACAAGGGTACCATCTTGACGTGGTACTACCGAGCCGTCACGGCGATTTACAACGGAACCATCCTGACGAGTCACTACTGTGCCATCTTGACGCGTAGCTACAGCACCTTCACGACGTGCCGCTACCGTACCGGCTTGGCGTAATGCAACCGGTCTTTCCGAAACATCTACATCCGCCAAATCCACTTGATCTATGTTTAATTCTTCACTGGTTAGTTCATCCCCTTGGGCCTGAAATTCATCTTCCAAGGAATCATATATATGAAGCTGCTCTAACAAGTCTTGCGTTTCATCGATTTCCTGCCACAAACTGTCCAATAACGCCGTATAAAATAAGCGTGCTTTCACTTCTTCATACGCCTGACGCGTAATATGAAGTTCTTCATATGTCAGGTCTTCAGTACTATCCAGCTCTTCTATTAACTGCTGAATATGACGATCCTCAGCATACTTATTCTGTAACGAACGACGAACCGATTCAATAACAGACTTACCAATGATGCCATGACGATTATGCATACTTCCAGCTCCCATCTTCCTATACCTTCGGTAATAAACATTAAGCTAAAAACAGTAAAAAGCAAATCTATATCATCGAGTGCTGGCTTTTTAGCCATCCCTACACACCCGGATTCGGTGAATCTATCTCTATCTTAAAACAAATTTCTTAAAAATACCAATCTAAACAGTTAAGCCATAACCTAATTCGCTATTAAAGTAATCCTTTGCAGGAATTATTTATTCAATAAAGGCACCGTGTTGCTGGCGAGTGGCATAACCGTTACGGTGTAATCATCGCGACCGATTAATTTGTTCGCAAGCGCAATGGCTTCATCGATGGATGTTACTACATCGATGCCCACGCGGTCACAAATTGCTTTATTTTCCGGTTTCGTCACCAAGATATGGCGATATTTCTGAAAATCTTCGCCTAAATGGAACGCAATAAAGCCCGGTACGGTAAAGCCATTACGCAATTTAATTTCACGTTCTTTCAAATCGCGGGTATCAAACCAACCGAGGAATTCTTCCGGTTCGTGAATATCCGGCAATTCCATAAGCAAAATAACCACGCCACCCGGCTTACATGCAAGCACTGCATTAACCTGGGTTTTAACACCTTGATACAAGTTAATATCTTTCGGATAACCGCCCGCCGAAGCGATAACGCAGTCAGCCAATTCATTAACCGGTACCCCGTAAATCTGTTTAACTAATTTCGTGCCTTCCAGCCATGCATCTTCCCAATGACCGGCCACGAATTTCGCTAATTTACCTTCCGTATTCGCTACGGAATTAATGAGGAAATCCGCTTCTACGGCACGACCATGTTGCATCTGATCGTCATGCATAATATTATTCGTAATATTACCGCTTACGATTTCAGGTTTCGTACCGCCACCAATCTCTTCCGACAAGCAAAGATTGTGGTTTTTTTGAATCGTCTGATAGGATGAAATACCCGGTAAAATGGCCTTACGACCGCCGCCAAAACCGGCAATCAAGTGGTATACGATACCGCCCGTCAAAATGAGACGATCCGCATCTAAAGCGAGTTCATTCACTTCAATCGGTACACCATGAGATGTTTCGCCGATATGACGGAAATGACTGTCCGGATTGATACCGCTACTGTGTTCAATACGAACGCGATTAACGACTTCGTCACCAAACTCGGAACGAGATTCCGCTTCCGATTGAAGACGATGAGCACCATAAGCGATTAAAAGGAAAATCTTTTCATCCGGCACACCTGCTTCGTTCAAATAATTAAGCAAAGTAGGTAAGTAAGCATCATAGCGAATCCAGGCGCGTGTAATGTCGGATACAACGATACATACCGTTTCATCATGCTGCACAATATCTTTTAGCGGCGCCGTGCCGATTGGATTATCCAAAGCTTCAAGAAGCGCTGCCGGAATATCTTCAATAGCGGGATAGTCCGCCCCTTCCACAACATCTACTACTTCTTGAGTGGGTAAATCAAATTCAACCTCGCCGTTGCCATACTTCAATTTAAAGTGTTTCATCGTTATTCTCTTCCTCTCTCTTTTGGTGGGCCAAGCGTTCCCAAAGGGCCCCTTTCATAACAATACCTTCACCGAATTTTTCTTCGAGGTCATCTACAGTCTTTGCCAATTCATCCTGTGACACTTCACTCTCAAATAAAGATGTCTGCCCCCATTCATCGGCAAAATCGCTGACCGTAAGCCCTAAAAGGCGAATCGGTTTATCAATGTTTAGTTTATTATACAACATCAATCCTATACGGTATAGTGTTTCTTCATTGTCAGTAGGCATATCTATGCGTTTTTGACGACTTATAGTCTTAAAATCGTTAAAACGGACCTTAATGGAAACGGTATGTCCTTTCAAACCTTGCTGCCGCAAACGTTTCGCCACTTTATGGGCAAAATAGTGCCATTCGCGGTCAATGACAGCTTCATCGGTCAAATCTGTTTCATACGTCAATTCATTGCCGATGGAATGAATCATGCGATCATATTCTATCGGCCGGTCATCAATGCCTCGGGACAAATCGTAGAGCCGTTTAGCCTGATTGCCCGCTACGGGGCGCAATTTCGACTCATCCCCTAGCGCCGCAATTTGACCGATTTTATAAAAACCCGCTTCATGTAGACGTTTTTCCGTTTGTTTGCCTACGCCCCACAAGCGTTTAACCGGCAGATTGGCAATAAATTTAGCTTCCTGTCCATAAGGTATTACCACCAAGCCATCGGGCTTTCTAATATCCGAAGCCAGTTTTGCCAAATACTTATTCGGTGCGAGACCAACCGAAGCTATAAGGCCGGTCGCATCTAATATATCCTTTTTAATAGCCTTACCGACCGCATAAGGGCCGTCAAAACGATTATGGAGGCCCGTTATATCCAAAAAAGCTTCATCTAGCGATAACGGCTCAATATAGGGTGAATAGCGTTCCATAATAGCATGGACCTGCTCTGAAACAGCATGGTACACTTCGAACCGGGGCCATAAATAAATACCGTCCGGACAAAGCTCACGGGCCTTGGCCATACTCATGGCCGAATGAACACCTAATTTACGAGCTTCGTACGACGCGGTAGATACCACACCACGCGAAGAAAGGCCGCCAACGATAACCGGGCGGCCTCTATACTCGGGATTATCGCGTTGTTCAACTGATGCATAAAAAGCATCCATATCCACGTGCATAATCCAGCGTCTCATATTAACTCCTGTTGTTTCTTATTCAGGTTTATCTTCTAAGCGACAATATTTAATCTGAGCGCAAATACATTCATCTTTGGTTTTGTACAAATCAGGTAAGATCTTAACTAACTCATCAAAAGTTTCTTCGTTGATTGAATAGCGTGTCCATAACCCGTTACGCTGCGAGTTAACAACACCTGCATCAATCAAAATTTTCATGTGATAGCTCAACGTAGACTGCGACAAATTGAAGCTTGCCAAAATGTCACAAGCACATAACTCATTACATGACAACATGTCAATGATATGCAATCTAGTTTCATCACTCAATGCTTTAAAAATCGTTGCCAATCTTTCGTATGATACTTCCATGCCCAATACTCCTTTTTTTAACCTTAGCCATTACCCTTTCGCCTTATTCTATGTAATATATTATATACTAAAACGCAAGATAAATCTAATAATTTCAATGTTTCAAGTTTTCGATAAATATATGAAAAAAAGCACTAACTTACAAACACTTATTCGACAAAGGTTTTCACGGTTTGTTAATTCATAATTATTAATTATTTTGAATAAGTTAGCATATGAAAGTCAATCAATTTTACCGCATTTTTATGAGGTTTTACTGCTCTTAGCCTTGACAAAAACGACTTTGCAACAATATACAAAAGTAGTCTTTCATTATACATTCGCCACAATTATCTTGAATTCTGCTTTTCCGAACACAATTTCGGTAAAACTCATTGACTAAAGTTGAATATAGCCACAAAAAAATGAATAAATACCCAAATTTTTTCAAAACAAATCAGATTCGAATCATCATTTTTTCATTCAACATTCACATAAAATCAAATGTGTTCAAACAAAAAAATCAGCGGCCGAGACAAGCTCGCGCCGCTGATTTTAGGAAAAGGGATCTCCTAAATATGTCAATGAACAACCTTCTGTAGGGAGGGACTTGCTGTTCATTTATTAACCGGTTAAAAAGGGTTAACCGAATAGTTGAATCTTATAATTTACCTACAAGGTCAAGACCCGGTTTTAAAGTATCTGCACCCGGTTTCCATTTAGCCGGACAAACCTGGTCACCATGTTTAGCTACGAATTGAGCTGCCTGCACTTTACGAACCAATTCATCGGCAGAACGACCGATACCCATGTTGTGGATTTCAGCAGTTTCTACTTTGCCTTCCGGATTTACTACGAAAGAACCGCGGTATGCACGACCTTCTTCTTCGGAGAAAGTTTCGAAGAAGTCAGCCAGTTCATGTTTCTGATCAGCTAACATAGTGTACTGAATTTTTGCGATGTTTGGAGACGCATCAGCCCATGCTTTATGTACGAATTCGGAGTCAACGGATACGGAGAATACTTCTACGCCCATTTCCTGCAATTCTGCATAATGGGACTGTAAATCTTCCAATTCGGTAGGGCAAACAAATGTGAAATCGGCCGGATAGAATACGAATACGCTCCATTTGCCAACTACATCTGCTTTAGTTACTGTTACTACGTCCGGATTGCGGAAACCCTGTAAGGAAAAATCAGGTAATTCTTTGCCGATAATTGCCATTTGTGAGTCACTCCTTGTGTTTAATAAACTTACTATACTTTAAAAACTATCATGAGCTGCATTATTACCAAACAGTAAAAAGCAACCTAACTTGCTATTAGAACAAATATACAGTGCTCTCTATTTTGAATATACAATGTCGCTAATTGATAGTTATTAATAACGGATAATCTATATCGATTACATAATTATCATACACCACGCAACGAAAAAAATCAATACGAAATCGAGTTTCAGTTATGCAATTTATGAAAAAAGGCGATACATTTTTGCAATCTAAAAATAAAGCGATATAGTAATACCACTATACCGCTTTACCTCTTACATTATTCAGTTTTATACACCTTATGTCCCCGCAATCATTAAATCGGTTTATAAAGCCTCATATATCAGTTATTTATTTTACTAAGCCCTTAGCTACCAAAAAGTCATGAGCTACTTCTTTAGGACTCTTATGCTCCACGTCTACTTGATAATTTAACTCACGCATTGTGTCCGTGTCTAAGGTTGCCATCATACGATTAATAACATCTTGTAATTCAGGATGTTCTTCTATGGTTTCTTGGCGAACCAACGGTACACCGTAATACGGCGGAAAGAATCCTTTATCATCAGCCAAAACAGTCAGATTATATTTCTTTAATAACCCATCTGTAGAAAAGGCATCCACTACCTGTACATCACCGCTTGACAACGCCACATAGCGCGTGGCCCCGTCAATGCCTTTAGCATCTTTAAAAGTAAAACCATACTCATTTTGAACGCCGCGTAAACCATCCTGACGATTCAAAAACTCAAGGGTAGTACCGGCCTTCAAAGAGGAGGCAACCTGACTTAAATCACTCATGGTATGCAAATTATACGCCTGTGCCACAGCAGGATCTACCGCCAAGGTATAGGTATTGCTGAAAGGAGCCGCCGCCAACAAGGCAACATCATACTTCTTCGCCAATTCCTCTTTCGTTGTATCGTATACTTCCTGCTCATCGCTTATGGGATCATGTTTTAAAATATCCACATAGGCCGTACCGGTATAATCAATATACGCATCTAAATCGCCTTTTTCCATGGCACTAAACAGCACCTGGGTGCCGCCGGCACCTAAGTGACTTTCTACCTTAATATTTGTATTTTTTTCAATCATTTCACCCAGCATATTACCCAACACTAACTGTTCGGTAAACTGCTTACTCCCGATACGAATCGTATTAGGATCTTTAACTAAATTGGCATATACATTCTGCCCAAACATAAATACCAGTAAGGCTACTACGACGCCGACACTCCATTTCTGGCGACGTCGTTTAGCCGTAAGGGTCGAGCGAGTTTTCAACAACTCAGGCTGCAAACTGACCGGTGTTACCAATGACTCCACTTGAGACAGCACCCAGTCAATGGCCAAGGCCAATATACAGGCAGGAATCGCGCCGGCCAAAATCATACCGTTATTAACGGAACTGATGCCGCTAAAAACTAAAAAGCCCAAACCACCGGCGCCGATAAAGGCGGCAATTGTCATAAGGCCTACGGCCGTAACGGCTGAAATTCGTACACCCGCCATTAACATAGGCAATGTTAACGGTAACTGTACCTTCCATAAAATTTGTTGACGTGTTAAGCCAATCCCGCGAGCCGCCTCAATGGTGCCCGGCGAAATCTGACTGATGCCGATATAGGTATTTTTGACAATCGGCAAGAGGGAATACAAAAACACCACAATGACCGACGGCAAGGTACCAATCCCTAAGAGTGGAATGGCAAAACCCAATAAGGCCATGCTGGGAACCGCTTGAATTAAGTTAGTAGCCCCCATGACCGGCTTATTTAAAGGCTTTACGTAGCTGATTAAAATCCCCAGCGGCAAGCCCACCAGAATAGCTAACCCCACCGCAATGGCAGTTAGCTGGATATGCTCTAACAAAAGACGCATAATCTGATCTATATTTTCAAACATATAACTAAATATACCCAATTATATTACCTCCGCATCATCTACATACTGACTTCCTAAGGTGGTAATTAAACTACTTTGTGTAATGACCCCCGCCAGGCGTTTAGAATCATCCAGTACAATCATATACGGACGGTGCAAGGTCTGAATTGTTTCTACCACATCTAATAAGGAATCCCCCACATGAGCCAATTTCTTCGGCTGGGCCATAATTTCACTGACAGGTCCTTGTAAACTTATTTGCTCACGAATCATACGGGCATTAACTAAGCCTCTAAAACGACGCGTGCCGCGGTCTACAATAATAAGGAAATCTTGAGGGATATCTTTAATTTTTTTCATACAACGGAATAAACTGTCCGTCGGATAGGCGATATTGGTGGCATCAATCATGATGTCTTCCGCTTTGATGAACTCCGGCGAGTTCCAAATACGATTTTTACCAATAAAGCTTTCTACATATTCCGTAGCGGGATTCCGTAAAATTTGTTCCGGCGTATCGTATTGTTCTACATGACCTTCACGCATTAAACAAATACGATCCGAGATTTTAATGGCTTCATCCATATCATGGGTTACGAAAACAATCGTTTTCTTTAATGTTTCTTGTAAACTGCGAAGCTCATCCTGCAAGGACACACGCGTAATAGGGTCAATCGCAGAGAAAGGTTCATCCATCAAAATAACATCCGGATCGACAATAAGCGCTCGTGCTACGCCGACACGTTGCTGCTGACCACCGGATAATTCGATGGGATAACGATTCAATAAATCACGGGATAAATCAACGAAGTCCATCATTTCATTAATCTTCTCAGCCCGACCTTCTTGCGGCATCTTATGAAGATCCATAACTAATTCTAAATTTTTACGAATTGTCATATGCGGGAATAAACCCGTTTGTTGGATAACATAACCAATCTTACGACGCAAGGTTACAGGTTCCATATCATGAATATTTTTACCATTTACATAAATATCGCCACCTGTAATAGGAATCAAGCGATTAATCATTTTAAGCAATGTGGATTTACCACAACCACTACCGCCGATGAGCGAAACAATTTCACCATCGGGAATAGTCAAACTAATATCATGTAATACTTCTTTTTTGCCATATCGTTTCTTTACGTTTTTAATTTCTATCATTCAATACCTCCCTAAAGTAACAACTCAATTCTAACATCAAGTTGTTACTTTAGCCAAATATCGACTTTTATAAATATAGTATAGTATATATTACTTTATGTCATAATGTCCTATATAATACAAAAAAGCGCCCGACTCATGTCAGGCGCTTATTGCGTTATATTGTAAATAAAATTATTAAATTATATAGTCAACCTTTAGTTAACCTTAAAACGTTACCGATTATCTGCCACAGACTGTTAAGCCTCATTTTCATCGGTATTATACAAAAAGCGTTCCAATCGCAACCAGCTGTCAGCGGGGCCGATAAAATAGATTTCTTCGCCCGCCGTAAAGGTAGCATACGGTCCCGGCGATATAATCATAGTCTTATCTTGATTTTCAATCGCCACAATGGTAACACCGGTATGTTGCCATAATTGAATGGATCCTATGGACTGTCCTAAATAACGACAGTCCTCCGTAATGGACATTTTCATAGGTTGCAAAGGATTTTTATATTGGTAATGCCCCACCGAATCAGTTAATTTTTGTATCGTTTCTTTTAATCCCTGCAGGGATTTTGTTTGATTCTCAATTTGCTGAGTCAGCTCGCGTCGCAAAGAGTCCACCGAATCAAAATCGCTAAATTGCATGCGGAATTGTTCGGCTTTCTCTTTAGATAAAACTGTACAGCCACTCCCTTTAGTCACTTCGACAATGCCTAAATCTGCCAGCAAAGCGATGGCACGGCGCGAAGTTTCGGGCGACACACCGTAGTGAACCGATAGAGCGGAGCGCGCAAAAATACGCTCTCCTTCCTTATACCCGCCGGATACAATTTTACCGGCCACATCGGCTGCAATTTGTTGATAACGAGCTGTACGTACAGTTTTACTCACTATTACATTCCTTTAATTTTCAAAATAGCATCAACAAAGCCTTTGAATAACGGATGTGCTTTAGTAGGACGGGATTTCAATTCCGGATGGAACTGAACACCTACGAACCAAGGATGATCTTTGAGTTCCACACATTCAACTAAACGGTTATCAGGGGATGTACCACTGATTACGAGGCCTTTTTCCGTTAATTCCTGACGGAATGCATTGTTGAATTCATAACGATGACGATGACGTTCGTAAATGAGGTCTTCGCCATAAGCTTCACGCACTTTGGTGCCTTCTACAGTCTTACATGGATAGATACCAAGACGCATAGTACCGCCTTTTTGATCTACATCTACCTGATCCGGCATCAAGTCGATTACAGGGTTCATGCAGTCTTCGTCGAATTCGGTAGAGTTAGCAGCTTCAAGGCCGGCTACGTTACGAGCAAATTCCATTACCGCAGACTGCATGCCGAGGCACAAGCCGAGGTAAGGGACTTTGTTTTCACGAGCATATTGGATAGTGCGAATCTTACCTTCTACCCCGCGATAACCGAAGCCGCCCGGTACTACAATACCGTCAACATCTTCATATAACTTAGCCACATTGCATGCGTTTTCTTCCAATTCTTCCGCATCAATCCATTTAATATTAACCTTTGTATCCGTTGCGATACCGGCATGAGTCAAGGCTTCAGCTACGCTGAGATACGCATCGTGAAGGGCTACATATTTACCAACCAAGGCCACGGTGATTTCTTTGTTAGGATGAAGAATTTTATCTACCATTTCTTTCCAAGCTACCATATCGGCCGGCTTATCAGGTAATTGTAATTTTTTAACAACGATGTCATCAAGGCCTTCTTCCTGCATCATCAAAGGCACTTCATAAATCGTGTTACAAGTGCGGTTTTCAATAACGGCTTCCGGATCGATGTCACAGAATAAAGCCAATTTATCTTTCATTTCGTCGGAAATGTGTTTTTCCGTACGGCAAACGATGATATCCGGTTGAATACCGATACTGCGCAATTCTTTTACGCTGTGCTGAGTCGGTTTAGTTTTTAACTCGCCCGCTGCACTGATGTATGGCACCAAGGTTACGTGAATGTAGAGCACGTCGTTACGACCTACTTCTTTTTTAACCTGACGAATGGCTTCGAGGAACGGTAAGCTTTCAATATCACCTACCGTACCACCGATTTCCGTAATAACTACGTCCGCGTTATCTTCTTTACCTACGCGATATACGTTTTGTTTGATTTCATTCGTAATATGAGGGATAACCTGAACGGTACCGCCTAAATAATCACCTTTACGTTCTTTGTTAATAACGGACCAATATACTTTACCGGCCGTTACACTCGAGCGTTTACCGAGGTTGATATCGATAAAACGTTCATAGTGACCAAGATCAAGGTCTGTTTCAGCGCCGTCATCGGTAACGAACACTTCACCGTGTTGATACGGACTCATTGTACCAGGGTCGATATTGATGTACGGGTCAAATTTCTGAATGGTTACATTCATACCGCGGTTCTTAAGCAAACGGCCTAAGGATGCTGCAGTAATACCCTTACCTAACGACGAAACAACCCCACCTGTTACGAAAATATACTTTGTTGCCATGATTCCTCCCAAAGCTATGAATGTATCTACACACTATCGCACGCTGCGACAGTTTTAAAAAATCTTACATTTTTTCCGGTGCGGAAATACCTAAAATACCGAGGCCGTTACGCAATACATCGGCAATCGCCGTGATAAGGCCTAAACGCGCCTGTTGTAAATCGCTGTCTACGCCCATAATACGACCTTGTTTGTAGAACGAATGGAACATGCCGGCCAATTCGTATAAGTAACGAGCAATACGATGTGGCGCACGATGTTCGGCAGCCTCACGAATTTCTTCAGGGTAAGCGCCTAGTTTTTTAATAATATCGAGTTCCAATTCGCTCGTTAAGGTATCAAATTTTACGCCGGTCCAATCGCCGTATTTGATGCCCGCTTCATTCACCTGATTAAAAATGCTGTGAATACGTGCATGCGCATACTGGATGTAGTATACCGGGTTATCATTGCTCTTTGAGGCTGCCAAGTTGATATCAAAATCCAATTGGCTGTCCAAGGAACGCATGAGGAAGAAATAGCGCGCCGCATCTACGCCTACTTCTTCAATCAATTCATCCAAGGTTACGGATTGGCCGGTACGTTTCGACATTTTTACAAGTTCGCCGTCACGATATAAGGCCACCATTTGTAATAACAAAATTTCCAAGCGGTCCGGATTATAGCCGAGGGCCTGCATGGACGCTTTAACGCGCGTCACATAACCGTGATGGTCGGCGCCCCAGATATTAATCATCTTTTTAAAACCGCGTTCAAATTTATTGCGATGGTACGCAATATCCGATGCCAAGTACGTAGGTTCACCGTTTTCGCGGATAACTACGCGGTCTTTGTCGTCGCCGTAGCGCGTGGACGCAAACCACAAAGCACCGTCTTTTTCATACACATCGCCGGTGTCTTTTAAGAATTGAATAGCTTTGGTTACTTCACCGCTTCTATGCAAGGATCGTTCGCTGAACCAGTGATCAAAGTCCACATTGAAATTGCGAAGGCTTACACGCAAGGCATTAAGCTTTTCAGTCAAACCGAATTCTTTAAAGAACGGCAAACGTTCTTCTTCACTCAATACGGCAAAGAAATCGCCACCCCAGTTGATGATACTCTGTGCCGTATCAATGATATCCTGGCCATGATAGCCGTTTTCAGGGAATTCACTCTTCATATCGAGAAGTTCCATATAGCGAGCATCAATGGATTTCGCCAAGTTATCAATCTGATTACCGGCGTCATTAATGTAGTATTCCGATTCTACCTTGTAACCGGCGGCACGCAATAAGTTAACAAGCGCACTGCCGTACGCGGCACCGCGACCGTGGCCTACATGAAGTGGGCCCGTCGGATTGGCACTTACATATTCAACCTGAATCGTATCTTCATCACGAGTAGCTTGAGCACCATAGCAAACGCCTTGTTCCAACACGGATTTCAACGTATCGTAAACAGCGTCTGTTTTCACAAAGAAATTGATAAAACCGGCACCGGCTTTTTCAGCTTTTTCAAGCCAATCATAGTCCATATTGGCAATGATGATATCCGCAATAGCTGCCGGATTCATGCGGGCTACACGGGCCGATTGCATGGCAATATTCGTAGAAAAATCGCCGAATTCTTTCTGTGGCGGTACTTCCAAAACTACTTCAGGGTACGTTCCTTCCGGTAATGCGCCGTCAGCTAATGCTTTTGCTACTGCCGCCTCAATTCCTTGCTTGAGCTTGTCCTTTAGTTCCATACTCTAAATCCTCCTGTAATACGATATCTAATTGATTATAATATTGCCATTCGCCACTGACCGAAATGTCGTAGCCTAAGTGTATTTTACCAATGCCGTCCTCTAAGTCAGACTCCAATTCATGAGTTTTAAACGCCATGTGAAGCTCACCGAAGGGAGTTTCATACACTGATTGCCGTGTCTCGCCGAGCACATACTCATGTCGCATAGACACTTTGCCATTGCGAATTAATACAATGGAACGAGGCTTTAACTTAATCGTTGTATGGGAGCCTTCCATTCCGGATAATTCGGTTTCATTATACATAATATATTTTGTATCATTTTTTTCGTGATATTCACCGGGAGAAACCATTTCAATGACTGTATCATGCCCGTCCGCATCCCGTTGAATACTCTTTACACCAACTAAAACGCGCTTCATCGAAGTCCTCCTTTCCACTTTTGACACATCAGTTTGTTATCAAAAATTTTATTAAACTATACATCAGTTAATTATACCATAGAAAGAGCTTTATTTTAAGAAAATTCTTCGCTTAAACGCCTTGAAGAATGTCCTCAATTACCGTAGGATTCGCCTTTTTAAAAGCCGCCACCAAGGCTCTTTTTTGGTCCCTCGGCATGCGTTTTACCTGGTATTCCATGGACTGCGCATCCTGTTTGCGCTCAAAGGCGGTAAACCACACGAGGCTCACCGGCCGGCGTGTTCTGGTATATTTGGCGCCGCCCGGAATTTCGCCGTTATGAGCCGCCACACGTTGCTTCAAATCAACCGTCCAGCCCGTATACAACGATCCGTCCGCGCATTCTACCATGTATGTGTAAAATTGACTCATAACTGCCTCCCCTCATACAGTTTGCACTACTTTAATATCTTTATTATTGTTCTATTTACAGCTAATAATTGCTCTATTTACAGCTAATAATTACTCTATTTGCTACTACCTTGAGTGTCCGTAATCGGCTCCAAAGTAATAGACTTGATCACAACCGGCGCCAACGGCTTGTCATTTTTATCGGTCTGTACTTTGCCGATTTTAGCGACTACATCCATGCCCTGCGTAACAACGCCGAAAATGGTATGCTTATTATCGAGCCACGGCGTAGGCCCCAAGGTGATAAAGAACTGTGCCCCACCTGTATTCGGCCCGCGGTTGGCCATGGCCAAAAGGCCCATTTTGTTAAAATGTAAATCATTTACAAATTCATCCGGAATAGTATACCCCGGACCACCTTTACCGTCATCGCCGCCTTGAATCATGAATCCGTCAATAACGCGATGGAATGTTAAATCGTTATAATAACCTTGTTTTACCAAGTAGTCGAAGTTTTTAACCGTAATCGGTGTTTTAGTGCCGTATAAACGAACTTTAAACGTGCCTTCCGTAGTGTTAAACACGGCATAATGATCTTTGACCGGCGTGTTATCAAGCGTCGGTGCTTGCAAGGTACCGGTCTGGCTGTTTTGTGCTGTATTTTGGTCGGCCGAGCTGCCTGCAGCCGTACCGCAAGCGGCGGTTACGAGCATGGTCATCCCCAACAAACCAACCGAGCACAAACGTCGCCAATTTGTATAAAAATACGTCAGCTTCATCTGTACCTCCAATATATGAAAAACCGCTCACAAACAATATGAGCGGTACTTTCGACATTTCATTATAGCACAGAGTATTAAATTAGGCTAGAGGAATTTTTAAATTCTTCGATTTTCATTTGTGAAGCGCGGCCCTATGGGCATCAACAGAGCAACAACTTAAATCCAACCGAAATTTTTACAAGCTTCGTAAATGCCGTCATTATTACAATCGGCCGTAATATAATCAGCCGCCGCTTTAAGCTCTTCACGGGCATTCCCCATGGCGATGTTAAGCCATTCCGGATTAAACATGGACAAATCATTATAGCCGTCGCCGAACACTACCACATCGGCCGGTTCCATGCCGTAATGGGCAATCATGCGACGCACGCCTTCCCCTTTAACCATAGGTTCAAACAAGATACAATCATTGCCATAGCGAATGATGTCATTCGACATATGAACGACGCCGGTGGCAGCTTCCTGTTCCGGAGTCATGTAGGCATAAATTTTGTAAAAATGTTCTACCTTACGATAGTCAAAATTCGGATCGTATTTGGTCGTGCATACATCCCAAACCGGATGCCAGTTAAGCACTTCTTCATACGGTGTAACTCGGACCAATTCATTCACATCGGTTACGGCCCAGTGAAGCCCCAACCTGTCCAGTTGTGCCAAGTAGTTAAGGCACGCTTCTCTATCCAAGCCTTCCATAAATAATATCTCATTATTAACGGTCACACTCTTACCGCCATCAGCCACAAAGTCATGCACATTCGCCATATCGGCAAAGCGTTTCGCATCGATTTGCAAGCGCCCCGTCGCCAAGGCTACGCGATGACCGTTCGCCTTTAACGTATCGAGCGTCATTTGAGCACTTTTTGGAATAATGCCATCCGGCCAAACAGCCAGCGTGTTATCAACGTCAAAAAAGAAGAATTTCTTTTTCATCAATGCCTCCCATCACATTAATATTTCATATAATTATACAGTTAAATGTGTTTTTATGCTTTGTCACGGCCCGACATCAGTTTAAACCGTTCTTTCTGTGTTACATCAGGATATTTTTCATGGTCTACCGGACTGGCAAACATAGACAACGGACGAATGTACGTCTTACGTTCACCATATAACTGCTGATACACAACGAAAGGTTCCCCCGTTTCCGAATGAACGGCGATGTCTTTTACGTAATAATACATGCCTTTGAAGTGGCGATATAAGCCACCTACTACGATTTCGTGCATACGACCTCCCATAAGTTGTGATTAAGAATAAAACTCATTGTTTCGCTTTTTTTATTGTAACATATGAGGGCGAAAATAAATACTTTTAAACTTATTTCACTACGGTTTATCTCTTATAACGAGTAGCTCGCCCCAATCCTATTTTAGTAATATATTGTTTTTCTATTAACGAATTAAGTAATCGAATTACTTTACCACGCTTATATCCTAAATGTTCAACTACTTCTGCTGTTGTTAGTTCTCTATTTTCGTTAAATACAGATAATACAACCCTTTCATCATCAGTTAATCTTTCCCTATCAGTTACTACCGGCAACACAACCGTAATTGTGTTGTCCATAACGATAAATTGGGGTTGTATTGCTTTTCCTTTATAAGCTTCTTTAATACGACGAATACCGGTTCCCAATCTTTCAATTAAATGTAACCTATAAAATAAACTTCCCAAAATCGGGTTTCTTAAACTTGAAATATAGCCTTCTAAATATTCTTCCTTGCTCAAGCCATTAGGTAAGCCGCCCGGTGATGATATTTCAATCCGATCCTCAAACATAGCTACTCTAACATGTATATTTATATCCCAAGTACGATGTACCAATGCATTAGCCATGACCTCACGAAAAGCGGTTTCCGGAATTTTTTCTACTACTGTCCGCTCTACGCCTCTAACTTCTTCATAGCGGTAGTATAACTTATAAAACTCAATCGCTTCTTCATATTGCTTAAAAATCGATTGTTTATCTATTGTACGGCGACTTAAAATTTGATTAATATCTACGCCAAATTTAACTATATCCGTTCCATAAAACGGATTTTCATCAGCTACAATAGCCGCCGCATTATTGAGTTCATGTTTTTTGGTATAAAAGCCCAACGTTCTCAGTATATCCGTTGTAAACTCTTCAATATTTAATCGTTCTTTTACTAATTTTTCAAGCAAAGTAAACTTTAAGTCTTGATCCAAGGAAGGTAAATCTTCAAACTCCATGTTTTTTCCGGCTAATACTAATCGTTTCAATTCTACTTGATCAACTTTAACCGTAGATGTATCACTACGTCGATAGGCCGTACCATTGTATAAATATGGTTTATATTCACCTTCTTTAACTAATAATTCAATCGTTCTATTTTTTTCATTTACAATCAATTCAAAATCCGGCTTTGGTAAAATACTATCATTTATTTTGTTTTCAATAGCCAGACAATCTCCATTTAAATCAGAGAGACCCTTAACAGTCCCATCATCGGCAATACCAAAAATAATTTTCCCATCGCCAAAATTAGCATAGGCACTAACCGTTTTCAAAAAATTATTATTAGTATTTTCTTTATATTCTAATATTTTTGACTCCTTCATACATTCACCCCACTTTATATTCCCTATTATAATGGAACGAAAAATAGAACGCAAATTTTTTCATTCCATTTTTCGTTCTATTTTAGAACGTATTTTTACATTTCGTTCCATCTTGCGTTTCATTTTTGAAACAAAAAAGCAATTTGCGTTCCAAACGAAATGGAACGCAAATTGCTTTCATAGGATTTTATATGCTCTAAAGGAGTATTAAATTCTTAATTCTTATTTTTTAATCCAGCTCATCAAGCCGCGAAGTTCGGCGCCCACTTTTTCAGATTCATGATTAGCCGCTTTTTCACGACGAGCATACAATTTCTTGAAGCCGTCATTATAATCGGCCAAGAATTCATCGGCAAACGCACCGGATTGAATATCTTTCAAGATTTCTTCCATCTTTTTACGTGTTTCAGCGGTGATTAATTTGGTACCGGTTGCATAGTCACCGTATTCGGCGGTGTTGGAAATGGAATTACGCATAGTATGGAAACCACCTTCGTAGATGAGGTCTACGATAAGTTTCATTTCGTGAACGCATTCAAAATAAGCGTTAACCGGATGGTAACCAGCTTTCGTCAAGGTTTCAAAACCGGCTTGCATCAATTCGCAGATACCGCCGCAAAGAACGGCTTGTTCACCGAACAAATCGGTTTCTGTTTCTTCGCGGAAGGTTGTGCCCAAGATGCCCGCACGACCGGCGCCGATACCGGCCGCCCACGCCAAAGCCAATTCTTTAGTATCACCGGACGGATCTTTTTCTACCGCATAAAGGCTCGGTACACCGCTGCCTTCTTGGAAGGTACGACGAACGAGATGGCCCGGTCCTTTAGGGGCTACCATAAATACATTCACATCAGCCGGTGGTACGATTTTTTTGAAATGAACGTTAAAACCGTGAGCAAAGCCGAGATAGGCACCTTTTTTAAGATTCGGTTCTACGTCTTTTTTATAGGTTTCCGCCTGCAATTCATCAGGAATAAGCACCATAACTACGTCAGCGTCTTTTACCGCATCAGCCGTCACTTTAACCGGTAACCCGTCTTTTTCGGCTACTTGCCAAGATTTAGAGCCTTCACGAAGGCCTACGGTAACATCCATGCCGTTTTCTTTTAAATTAAGCGCATGGGCATGCCCTTGTGAACCGTAACCAAGTACGGTGATTTTTTTACCTTTTAATGCGTCCAAATTGCAATCTGCATCATAATAAACTGTTGCTCCATAGATTGTTCCTGCCATAATTGTTCCTCTCTCTCTGCCAGCTTCCCGGCTAACCTAATCTATCGCTTATAATCGTTCGCCCCGGCTCATTGCCGTCACGCCCGTTTTAGCCATTTCAAGCACCCCGTAGGGTTTCATAATATCAATAAAGCCGCGTAGTTTTTCTTCATCCCCCGTCAGTTCAATGATGAGCGATGTTGGTGCCACATCGAGCACATTGCCGCGATAAATATTGGCAATCTGCACGATTTGTGAGCGGGTCTGGTCGTCAGCCTTTACTTTAATCAGCATCAGCTCACGTCGTACCACATCGGTCTTGGGGAATACTTTCACTTTAACTACGTCGATAATTTTATAAATCTGTTTTTGGATTTGATCCAGTGTATCCGAATCGGCATCCACCGTAAGGGTCATACGGGCATAGCCCGGTTGAACCGTCACGCCGGAGGTCATTTTTTTCACGGAATAGCCGCGCCGGTTAAAAAGCGCCAGCACGCGAGCGCCGATGCCGGATGTGTTTTTAGTTATCACCAGAATTTGATGCTCATTCGACATCGTCAGCCACCCCTTCCTTACCGCGCATATCCGCTACCGTCATACCGGCCGGAATCATAGGATACACATTTTCTTCGCGCGCTACGACACATTCGATGAGCACGCCATCGTCCGCATCAAGCGCTGCTTTTAACTTTGATTTTAAATCTGTTTCCCCTTCGATTTTCACACTGCGTACGCCATACGCCGCCGCCAATGTTTGAAAATCCGGATTACAGGATAAGTCTACATAGGAATAACGCTTATCGTTAAAAAGCTCTTGCCACTGCCGTACCATGCCCAAGTAGGAATTATTAAGGAGTACGATTTTCACCGGCAATTTATACTGATTAATGATCATTAATTCATGAGCCGTCATCTGAAAACCACCATCGCCTACCACAAGGACTACTTTGCTCTTTGGCATCCCCACTTGCGCCCCGATGGCGGCCGGTAAGCCAAACCCCATCGTACCGGCGCCGCCAGATGTAACGATGCTGTTCGGTTTCCGATAGGTAAAATACTGAGCTGCCCACATTTGATGTTGCCCTACATCGGTGACGATAACCGCATCACCTTGAAGCAATTCATTAAGTGTTTTTAACACTTGCTGCGGTGGCAAAGTACCGTCAGGTTGCTTGTTATAACGCAACGCATATTGTTTTTGCCAAGCCTTAATCTGTGTGAGCCAAGCCTCATGGGCGGCCACCTTAGCCTCGTCTTCGCCGATCTTCAGCTCCTTATTCAACGCCTGTAAAACCTGCTTTACATCACCTACAATCGGCACATCCACCTTACGGTTTTTCTCAATTTCCGCCGGATCGATGTCGATGTGAATAATGGTAGCGTTTTTACAAAACGCTTCCGGATTACCGGCGATACGGTCATCGAAGCGAATCCCTGCGGCCAATACTACATCAGCTTCATCAGTAGCGAAGTTTGCAGCTGCCGTTCCGTGCATGCCGAGCATCCCCAAGAATAACTCATGGTTCCCCGGAAATGATCCCAAACCAAGCAATGTATTTGTCACCGGAATTTGGGCTTTTGCAGCCAGTTCAAAAAGTTCCGCCGAAGCACGGCCTTTTAAGACACCGGCGCCGGCAATAATCAACGGGCGTTTCGCATTTTTCAAGACCTTGGCCGCTTTTTTTATCTGCTTAGGATGACCTTTATAATTCGGTTCATAGCCTTCGAGAGCGAAGGGCTCTTCATAAAGCTTATCGAATTCATCCCGCGTAATCTCTTTTAGCTGAACATCTTTCGGAATATCTACGAGCACCGGCCCCGGCCGCCCCGTCGTTGCTATATAATATGCTTCGCGCAAGATGCGAGGCAAATCGTAAATTGATTTTACGAGGTAATTATTTTTCGTAATCGGCATCGTAATCCCCACAATGTCGGACTCTTGGAACGCATCTTTACCGAGTAAAGCACAACCGACCTGGCCTGTAATAGCCAGCACCGGCACGGAATCCATATGTGCCGTCATGAGCCCGGTCACTAAATTAGTCGCCCCCGGTCCCGATGTCGCGAGGCACACACCGCATTTACCGGTAGCTCTGGCGTAACCATCGGCCTCATGTGCCGCCCCTTGTTCGTGGCGGGCAAAATAATGGTTCAGCTTCGGGTATTTATAGATCTCATCGTAAATCGGGATAACGGCACCGCCGGGATACCCGAAAAAATCGGTCACTCCCATGCGATGAAGCGTTTCCAATACGATGCGCGCCCCGTTTATCATGGCGTCCCCCATTCGCTCACATCCTCTCTCTGTTTTCTCAAAACAGTACTTTTTCTTTTAGATTTCTAAAAAATTTCTCTCAATTTTTTCTCATCGTTTGCTTGTCTTTGCAAGCCATCACTTCGAACGTTTTCTCAGATTTTATTTAATACTGTATAATTCTTTTTTGATTTACTGCAACCTATTTTAATTGTTTCGTATAACTAATTTTTCATAACTGATTCTTTAAAAATAATTAAATCTGTTAACGTTCGTTTATTTCGCTCGTATTAATACGGCGAATTGTGTAGCCCTGTTTAGCAAACTCTTCGGTAATGCGGCGAATATGTTCTTCACCGTTAGTTTCTACCGTTACTTGTAATTCTACTTCGTGGAAACGATCCAAGTTTTTGAACTGATTATGTTCCAATTTAATAACATTGGCATTTTGACCGGCCAGGATTTCCGATACCGCTACCAGTTGGCCCGGTTTATCCGGTAAGTTTACGGAAAAGGTAAAAATACGGCCCCGCAATACCAAACCTTTATTAATCATGGAAGCGATAGTCAATACATCGATGTTCCCGCCGCTTAATATAGATACTACCTTTTTGCCTTTTTCTTTCAGTTTCTTTAACCCCGCAACGGATAAAAGTCCTGCATTTTCACCGACAATTTTATGTTTTTCCGCAAGCAACAAGAAGGCTTCCATCAATTCGTAATCGGATACGGTGACGATTTCATCGACATACTCTTTAATATACTTCAAGGTCACATCGCCGATTTGCTTAACCGCCGCCCCATCAGCAATCGTACTGACACTGTCAAGCACCACCGCTTTATCGGCTTTTAATGCAGCTACCGCACTGGCCGCACCTTCCGGTTCGACACCGACTACTTTAATGGACGGATTTTTTAATTTGGCCGCTGCCGCTACGCCTGCAACTAAGCCGCCGCCACCGATTGGCACAAGCAAGATATCTGCATCCGGCAATTCTTCAAGCACTTCCAAAGCAATTGTCCCCTGACCTTCGATGACGTCTTCATCATTGAAAGGATGTACAAACACATAGCCGTTTTCCTCTTGCAAGCGAACCGCTTCGGCATAGGCTTCATCATATACTTCCCCGGCCAGCACAACTTCGGCACCATATTGGCGAGTTGCTTCAATCTTGATGAGCGGGCTTGGCTTCGGCATTACGATAACTGCTTTAGTCCCCAATCGTTGAGCCCCGAGCGCCACGCCTTGTGCGTGATTGCCGGCGGAGGAAGCAATAACGCCACGCGCTTTTTCATCCTTCGTAAGCTTAGCAATCTTGTTGTACGCCCCTCTTAATTTGAAGGAGCCGGTCCGTTGTAAATTCTCCGGTTTAATATACACATCATTGCCCGATTCATCTGAAAATACCGTGCTGTGTATTAGCTTTGTTTTGACCGTTACCGTCTGCAAACGCTCTCTTGCTTCTATAAAATCATACAGTGTTAACATCCTACCCATCCTTTTTGCTCAATTCTCTCTATATTAAGGTTTCTCACGCCTCATTTAATGTTCTCTCTCGATTTTTCTCGCTATGGCTAAGGTTTCTCAGGTCTTAGTCAAAACTCTCTCAATTTCTCTATATAAAAGGTTTCTCACACCTTATAAAATGTTCTCTCTCTTCTTTTCTCTGAATCGGCCAGGTCTCTCAGGTCTTGCCGATTAACGCGCCTTTTTAGTAGCTTCCCCGGTTATTAAACGCTTAATATTTTTCAATAGCTCCTTCGGCTGCCGACGATACGAATGTAGCATATTTTTTCAAGTAACCCGTAGCACCGGAATCATGAGGCTTTAGATTGGCTCTTCGTTTTGCCATTTCTTCTTCCGTCAAACGCACCGACAAGCTGCGGTTTGGAATATCGATGTCAATCACATCGCCCTCCTGCACCAGTGCCAACGGCCCCCCGGCCGCCGCTTCCGGTGAAATATGACCGATGGAAGCGCCTCGGGTAGCGCCCGAGAAGCGTCCGTCCGTAATAAGTGCCACATCCTTACCAAGGCCCATGCCGGTAATCGTGGATGTTGGGGTCAACATTTCCGGCATCCCCGGTCCACCTTTCGGTCCGGCGTAGCGAATAACCACCACATCGCCTTTCTTAATTTGATTCGATGTAATGGCTTC
>NZ_HF986236.1:0-7516 GCF_000431435.1 Veillonella sp. CAG:933 | reverse complement strand
AAAGCCGCTTCTTCCGAATCAAATACCCTGGCCGGACCACTGTGTACCAACATTTCCGGATCCACCGCACCGGCTTTAACGACCGAACCGTCCGGCGCCAAATTACCTTTCAGAACGGCGATACCACCGGTTTCATACACCGGATTGGACCACGGATGAACTACATCTTCATCCAGCACTTTAGCTACTTTAGCAAGTTCCCCTTGCGTAACCAAAGTTACGGATTTGGCATCTTCGTGTAACTTGCCCGCTTCCTGTAAACGATGAAGTACGGCAGGAATGCCGCCCGCTGCATACAAGTCTTCAATGAAGTACGAACCGGATGGTGATAATTTTGCCAGCTGCGGTGTAACTTCAGCGAGTCGGTTAAAATCATCCAAGCTTAGTTTTACACCCGCCTCATGGGCTACTGCCGGTAAATGTAAGGCCGTGTTCGTCGAACCGCCAAGCACCATGTCGACGGCTACGGCGTTTTCAAAAGCATCTTTGGTAAGTACATCCCGTGGTCTTAAATCCGCTTTCAAAACCTCCATCACTTGAAGTCCTGCCCGCTTAGCCAATCTTAGTCGTTCCGAGTATACCGCCGGTATCGTACCGTTCCCCGGAAGAGCCATGCCCAAAGCTTCGGTGAGGCAGTTCATGGTGTTCGCCGTGTACATCCCGGAGCAGGAGCCGCAAGTCGGACAAGCTGTATCTTCGAGCTGTGCTAATTCCGCCTCGCTCATGAGCCCCGCTTCTACCTTGCCTACCGCTTCGAATACATCGCTGAGGCCTACCCGTTTGCCTTGATGTCGCCCGGCGAGCATCGCTCCGCCGCTGACGAAAACACTTGGCAGATTCAATCTGGCTGCCGCCATCAACATGCCCGGTACGATCTTGTCGCAGTTCGGAATGAACACGAGCCCGTCAAACGGTGTAGCCATGGCCGTCGCTTCAATCGAGTCGGCTACAATCTGCCGTGTCACCAGCGAGTACTTCATGCCGATGTGATTCATGGCCGTGCCATCGCAAATCCCGATAGTGTTGAATTCCATGGGAATACCACCGGCTTCACGAATCCCGTCTTTCACAGCCTGCACCAAATTACGTAAGTGCATATGGCCCGGGATGATTTCATTGAACGAATTGGCGATACCGATGACCGGTTTGCCGATTTCTTCATTCACAAAACCCAACGCTTTTAGTAACGACCGATGTGGTGCTCTTGCCACCCCTTTTGAAAAATTATCACTTCGCATGTTTCTCGCTCCTTTTCCTAATCGAATAACTTGCAAGGCCTTCGCCTGTAGTTTAAGCTCTTGGTACTTAATAAAAATTAACGATGTCACTTCATAATTGCCATTCAATCTTTGGCATCTTCTTGAAATATCGTGTTAGTAATAAAAAAAGACGATTCCGAAGAATCGTCTTAAAAATATCCGGCTAAATGTTCTCTTGTCTCTCACAAATATACGAAATACAGTATACGGTTTATGGCCCAAGCTCTTTATTAGCTTGCCTTCCCTTGCATCAAGGGGAGCTCAGGGCCATGATTTGTGGAAACTTTTAAGACGATGTCTGTTAAGTTTTGTTCACGGCTAATGACGATAATAATGTCAATAATAATGAGCAAGCTAATAATGAGCACGACTAAACCTAACATAACATTGTCCTCCTTTCCACAGTATTTTATGTGCCTTGGCACGTAACTTAAATCGATATCTGAAAATCCCAACGACCAACTGTCCACTGACCTTGTATCGTTGTTCATTATATTAGCACTTCATTTTTAAAATTGCAAGTACTAATTTTCAATTTTTTTAAAATAATAGACAAAAATCCATATCTAATAAACAACACAAAAATGCGCCACGAGCATACATACTCATGGCGCACCATAACTAAGCTTTTATTAAATTATTGAGCCTCCTGAAGCGACTCCGTAGCCTCACGGTTACCGTTAAGCAAGACGCTATGCTTGCGGCCGTAGCCCATGTAAACCAAAAAGCCTAAAACACTCCAACCCACGAAGAGCTCTATAGTATGAGCCGATAATTGTGAGAATACAAAGAGGCAGAAAATTATAGCGAGCGGTGCTACCACATACACGGCAGGGCAACGGAAATCGCGTTTAACATCCGGATATACCCGACGTAACACCATAACCCCGAGAGCCGAACACATGAAGGCAAACAAGGTACCGGCCGAACACATCTCAGCTACGATATGAATCGGCGTGAAGCCCGCAATCAATGAAACCACCACACCTACAATCATCGTAATAATGTGGGGCGTGTGAAACTTTTTATGAATGCGGCATAAGCTGCGCGGAATCAAACCGTCACGACTCATGGCGTAAAAAGCACGGGTCTGCGCATAGATCATAACCAAGAGCACCGTGGACAAACCACAAAGCGCACCGGTCCCGACGATAGCCGAACCGGCTCNGGCCCCGACGATAGCCGAACCGGCTCGCATGCCTACATATTCAAGTACGTAGGACGCCGGTGCCGCCGTATCAAGCTGTTGATACGGTACCACACCGGTCATGACAATGCTGACCGCAATATATAAAACCGTGCAGATAAGCAGTGACGCGATGATGCCCACCGGCATATCCACTTTAGGATTCTTTGTTTCTTCCGCCGCCGTCGCAATGGAGTCAACCCCGAGATAGGCAAAGAATAAAATGCCCGTACCGGCTGCGACGCCTTGCCAACCATATGGTAAAAACGGCTCCCAATTAATTGGGTCCACATGAGGGGCCGCCAAGAAAAGGAACAAGAAAATCGTACCCACTTTGATTAAAACCAGTATGCGATTAACTCGCGCACTTTCACGAATCCCCAGAACCAAGAGCCCTGTAACGAACAGCACCACCAACATGGCCGGCAAATTCACAATGCCCCCTTCATAGGGAACCGCCGTTAAAGCCTTCGGCAAGTCGATGCCCGCTGCATGCAAGATGCCCACCAAGTACGCCGACCAGCCGCCGGCTACCGCACTGGCTCCGACCGAGTATTCAAGGACCAAGCCCCAGCCGACCCACCAGCCGAAGAATTCGCCCAAGGACGCATAGGTGTAGGTATAAGCACTGCCCGAAACCGGCAACATGGCCACCAGCTCCGCATAGGCCAAACATACAAAGGCACAAGTAACAGCTGCCAATACGAATGATAACATGAGGCCCGGCCCCGCATAATTAGCAGCTCCGATACCGGTAAGTACGAAAATACCCGTCCCGATAATAACGCCTAAACCTAATAGGGTAACATCCAAAGCGCTCAATGCTTTGGTTAATTTTTTCTCCGCCGCCGCTGCAGTCAAATCAGCCAACGGCTTCCTACGCAACGAAATCACAAAATTCCTCCTATACTACTTACGCTACTTGCCCGGATCCGGCCATTAACACTTTGATACTCCATATCAAACAAATTACATGACAAACTATCAAGTTTTTAACCGCACATTACCCAGGCTTTACCTAACTATTATACACTATTTACAAAGATAACCAAAACGATTCCACCGGAAGATAACCAAAACGATTCCACCGGAAGATTCCCTACGCGACTCTGACTAATTTTCTTGCAAACGTTACCGGCACACAAAAAAGGCAGCCCCCCCAAGGACTGCCTTTTGTTGTTATTTCTAAACAATGACTAATGCATTATTCAATGATTATGCAGTTTTTTCTTCACCATTTACGGCCGATTTAGATACTAAAGCTTTATTGATAAAGCCTACCACAAAACCTACCACAGTAAATGGAATCCAGCCCATACCTACGTTATGGAACGGTACATAATTAGCGAACCATTCGCCGAAGGCACCAAGGCTTACACCGGCTGTTTCAGCACCGCTGACAAAGGCCGCTACACAGGTCAAACCGATAGTCCAAACATATACACATTGACGACCTTGGAATGTGTTATTCAAGAATGCCAAAGCGATGATGGCAATAGTCAACGGATATAAGAACATCAATACCGGAATGGCAGCTACGATGATAGTTTTCAAACCATACATACCGATGAAGAACGATACAACGGTGAAAATTACGGCATAGGATTTATAACCGATAACCGGGAATACACGTTGGAAATATTTAGCACAAGATGTGATCAAACCGATACTGGTTGTCAAACATGCCAACAATACAATAACGGCCAAGATTAAAGCACCGATACTGCCAAAGAGGTATTTAGCACTTTCAGCCAATACAGGTGCACCTGTTTCCAAGATGCCAAGTTGCTGCACACTGGTAGCCCCCAAATTAGCTACGAAAATGTATACAAAACCAAGGCAAGCAACGGCGATGATGCCCGCTTTAAAAGTAGCACTAGTAACTTCTTCTTTCGTCTTAACACCGGATAATTTTACAAAGTCAATTACAAGAATCGCAAATACCAAGGAAGCCAACGCATCCATTGTGTTATAACCGTCAAGGATACCTTGAACAACCGCAACACCTGCGGTAGCATAGGATTCAGTCGGATTCATATAAGAACCCATTGGTGTAACCAAAGATTTTACAATCAAAGCACAGATACTGATTAACAATAATGGCGTTAACACTTTACCGATACGGTCTACCAATTTGGCAGGGTTAATGGATAACCAAAGAGATATTACGAAGAATACCACCAAGAAAATCGTCTGTGACATATCACTGCCACCGCCAGCTAAGAACGGACGAACAGCAATTTCATAAGATACGGTACCGGTACGCGGAATAGCGAAGGCAGGTCCGATAGTTAAATATAATAATACCGTGAAAAGAAATCCGTATAACGGATGAACTCGGCCGGCCAATGCCTGTAAGTCTTTGGCCCCGGAATAACCCATAGCCATAACACCGAGGAGCGGTAAGCCTACGCCTGTCACAATGAAGCCCAGAACAGCCCACCACACATTAACCCCGGCCTGTTGTCCCAATGACGCCGGGAAAATTAAATTGCCCGCACCAAAAAACAATGCGAACAACATCAAGCCTATAGCTATATAAGCTCGATTACTCAATTTTACATTTTCTGTATTCATAAGTCCCCATCCTCTCTCAATTAAAATAGGTTTGCAATAGATTATACAACGTTTTTACATATTGTACAAATGTATTTTAAAACTTTTTACCGGTTTATTCATTACTTTTTCGCATAAATTTATAACAAACATCATATACTTATCAAAAAAGCCGAAACATAAATTCCCCGGAACGCCCATTTTAACTGAATAATATGTGTAATCATCATTTTATCATAAAGTTGACAATTCTCATTCAACTTCTAAAAACTCATCATTTTATTTTGTAAATGGAGACAGTTTAATCCTATAGGGGTGTAATATCCACTTTTACGTCATAAAAAGTGCTGCCTTCCGCATAATCGGTCAGTCTTGATGAGGTTAACGCATTAATGCTGTTTCGGGGATCCGAAGAGTAGCGTTGCCACCAAACACCATAAGAAACTACCGTTTTAGGGCTAATTCCTTCATCCAAATATACGGGCATCTGTAGGGTTCCTTGCTCATTATAAAGGCGTACCAAATCACCTTCAACAACGCCGAGTCTCTCCGCATCAATCGGATTAAGCCACGCGCCCATCATCGGTTTCGACGTATCAAAGACCCGTTCATTAAATGATGAATCAAGAATTCGCAAATCAGGTGCATTAATAAGGGCGAACTCACCTTTTGCCACCGTATCACTGTGAGACTCAACATAGCGCGGAAGCGGCTCAGCCAGTATCGGATTTAAGATTTCAATCTTATGGGACGCCGTTTTAAAAGTCATTTTGTAATTATTTGGAACCAGCATTTCCACCGGTTCGCCTTGTAGTAATTTCTCTTTCAATTCCGCCGGTACATTAACGGCCCCGTCAAGCGTATCGTGGATTAAATCTAAAGCTGTTTTATCAAAAAACGGATCCGTAATCCCCATTGCTTTAGCGATAAGACGAATCGTGTCCCAGTTCGACTTGCTTTCACCGATCGGTTCAATCGCTTTATAACCTATAGCACTGGTGTAATGACCATAGGAATTATAAATATCATCCGCTTCTACTGACGAAGTAGCAGGCAAAACAATATCCGCATATTTAGCCGTATCGGTCAAAAAGCGCTCATGCACGACGGTAAATAAATCTTCGCGAGCTAGCCCTTGGCGCACCAAATTCTGGTCTGGTGCCGTAATCGCCGGATTGGATGAATAGATATAAAGACAGCGGATTGGCTCTTCTTCCTGGTTCAAAATTTCGCCTAGTTTAACCATCGGTACCATCGGCACGACCTTGCCGGCATGAACATCCCAGGACATAACTTTATCATTAACGTAAAAACTGCCCTTCGCGTCGCTCAAAAGGCCACCGCCCAACGTTTCATAAGCTCCGACCACGGCCGGTAAACAGGTTATGGCACGAACGGTCATGGCTCCGTTGCCATAGCGGGACAGACCGCTGCCCAGGCGGATAAACGGTGCTTTTGCCTGGCCGTAAGCATGCGCCAACGCTTCAATTTGTGCTGCCGGCACGCCCGTAATGGCGGATACCTTTTCAGGTGTATATTCAGGTAATGATTCTTTAACAAGTTCATCATAACCAATAACATTATTGGCTATAAACTCACGATTTACCAAGTTATCCCGTTCTAAAATATGAAGAATCCCCAACGCCAAGGCACCGTCTGTTCCCGGTTTGGTAATGATTACTTCATCGGCTTGTGCACAAGTGGTGGTTTTGTAAATATCAATGACCCATACTTTGGCGCCCCGTGCCTTCGCTGCCTTCACATCATGCATGATGTGAATTTCTGTAGCCAACGCGTTCAGACTCCAAAGAATAACAAGGTCACTGTGACTCATTTCCTGTGGTCGCGTGCCGAATGTATCACCCATAACCATATTCCACCCGTATGTTTTGGCCGGCGAGCATATCCCCCGATTATGTCGCACTGCCCCCAGACGGGCAAACAGCGGAAAAGCGGCGGCTTTTTGAATCAGCCCCATAGTTCCTGCATAGGAATAAGGCATGATACTCCGGCCACCGTATTTTTGTAGACTGTCCTTAAAACGAGCAGCAATCGTTGCCACTGCTTCTTCCCAAGTAATCGGTTCAAACTCACCGCTGCCTTTCGGACCGACACGTTTTAACGGTGTCCGCAAGCGTTCCGGCGAGTGAATTGTATCTTCATAATGCACCATTTTAGGGCATAAAGTACCGCGCGTAAACGCATGATCCGGATTGCCCTTTACGCTTAACACGGTGTTATTCTCTACCGTTAATACCAAACCACATGCATCGGGGCAGTCATAAGGGCACACAGCATTGATTTCTCGTTTACTCATAAAGCTCTCTCCTTTTCAAGTTAACTCTTTTACCTCAAATTATAGTTCTCCACTATAATCTCATGCTAAGGTTTTATTTTAATGTATCTACTCAACATTGTAAACCTCTGATATTGTATCAGTTGTTGCATATATCACCGGCATGCATTCTTTTGATTCCTGATTCAATCATAACCACCCGTAGAACGGGTGGTTTGC
>NZ_HF986235.1:0-29246 GCF_000431435.1 Veillonella sp. CAG:933 | reverse complement strand
GCTCAAGGGTTCCCCGATGATTACAAACTAGAGTTTGACTATCGGGGAAAGAAATATTCAATCAAGGAGCAAGTTAAGAGAATTGGTAATAGCGTAGTGCCGGCAATGGCTAGGGCATTAGTAACTGCTAATCTAGTCGATAGTGTGGCAGAAAGGGCAAAGGCTTAACATGGATGAACGAACTCGGCTAAAATACTTAGAAATAGCCTCTAAGAGTTTGGCGGAAATTATTAAAACTGTTTTGGTGGAGCATGGGGAAATGACGAAATTAGAAGCGGAGCTGTTTCTTATGGAAGCGTTGCGGGCACATGTAAGACGTGCGATAAAAAAGGCGATAAATAATGCAAAGGGGTGGCGAGAATTATGGCACGCCATAAAGTTTGCGTGGGCAATTAGGCAAACTAGAAAGAAAATAGCGGAGGAGTTAAATGACTAGAGCGTATAATGACCCTACAGGCGATGAGGCAGTTAAGCGGATATGTAACGAAGAGAATAGGCTAGAGATTGTTATCAAGATTATAAAACTCACTTGCAAACTCGGTGGGTTTAGGCTGCTGAATAGAATCAGCCTTATGGATGATACGAGTAAAAGGCGATACGACTAGGAGGGTAAATGAC
Organism: Veillonella sp. CAG:933; assembly: GCF_000431435.1. Lineage (NCBI taxonomy): Bacteria > Bacillati > Bacillota > Negativicutes > Veillonellales > Veillonellaceae > Veillonella > Veillonella sp. CAG:933. The sequence continues at coordinate 28,628 of NZ_HF986235.1, read as the reverse complement.
AGGATTGGAAGCACTAGAACACGTCAAAACGGTAAAAGACGAACTCAAACACCTTGAATGTGTTATTGAGGAATTGTGGCTCAAATTATTCTCGATAAAGGCGGTTGATTATGGCAAAGAGCCAATTCAGAGTGGCGGGGTAAAAGATTTATCGGATCAAGTGGCAGAATTTGAAGAGCGACTAGAAGAATTAGAGACAAAACGCCGAGCAAGAGAGGCTTATATTGACGCCGTTGAGTCGATGATTGAACAAGTTAGACCGGCACGCCTTAAGATGCTATTACATTTGCGATATATCAACGGTAAGAGTTGGGAATATATCGCCGATAAGCTTGAATTGTCTAGACAGTGGTTATATGAGGAGTTAAGACCGCAGGCACTAGAAGAATTTGATAAGATTTTGAAAAATGGTTTACAAAAGTTTACAGAAGTTTACAAGCGAACTATAGTATAATATAGATGTACAAAAGCCCGCAGGCGGACTCGCGAAAAACCGCCGGGGCTTTTAGCTCCTAAGCAAATACAATACCACAAGACAGAAAGGCATCCGAAAGGGTGCTTTTTTGTATTACTTACAATCTACTTAAAACTACTTGAAACTACTTGAAAGGAGGCTTGTAATGGCAAAAGGTAAATATCAAGAATGGCTTGAGCCTGATAAGCTATTGCTGTTACAGGCTTGGGCTCGCGACGGGTTTACTGACGAACAGATTGCTACTAAGATTGGAATTTCAAAGCAAACTTTTTATGATTGGAAGAAAAAGTATCCTGACTTTTCTGACTCCCTAAAAAAGGGAAAAGAAATAGTCGATATTCAAGTTGAGAACGCCTTATTGAAGAGGGCATTAGGGTACGAGTATGTAGAATATTCAGAAGAATGCAGTGAAGATGGTATTAAGAAAAAGAAAATAGTTAAACATGTAATGCCTGATACCACAGCTCAAATCTTTTGGCTTAAAAATAGACGGCCTGTTTTATGGCGTGATAAGCGTGATGTAGAGATGAGTGGTAATATCAACAATCCATTTGAGGGTGTAAGTACGGCCGACATAAAGAAGTTGATTCAAAATGAATAAGGACGTCATTATTAAACAGGCAAAATTAGAGCTCGCTAGACGCGAGTTTTTTTATTATTGCCACTTAATGGCACCGGACTTTTACAAATCGGATAGAGAGTATTTAGTAACGCTATGCAATGAATTACAATCATTTTTCGATAGTAACGAGCATAACGTACTAATCATGAATATGCCACCGCGGCACGGTAAGAGTAGAACGGCTCAATTATTTGTACAGTGGATTTTAGGAAATGACCCGACGCAAAAGATCATGACGGGCTCATATAACGAAACACTATCGACGATGTTTGCTAAGAATGTCAGAAATGCAATTCAAGAGCAAAAAGCCGATGAGGATATTGTTGTATATCGTGATATATTCCCCGGTAGGGCGATAAAACGCGGCGATAGCACCATGAGTTTATGGTCGTTAGCCGGACAATTTAACTCATATCTAGCGACGTCGCCGGGCGGTACTGCTACCGGTTTCGGCTGCTCGCTGATGATAGTCGATGACATTATTAAAAACGCCGAAGAAGCCTATAACGCAAATGTCAAAGAGCAACATTGGGAATGGTTTACAAACACCATGCTTTCTCGATTAGAAGAAAACGGCAAAATTATATTAATTATGACCCGTTGGGCGAGTGATGACTTAGCCGGACGGGCTATATCGCATTTTAAGCATGATACTAAATTTAAGCCTAAAATTATCACGATGAAAGCCTTACAAGACGACGGGCACATGCTATGCGATGAAGTGCTATCGTATGATAGCTACTTGGCGAAGAAAAGAGCCATGGGCGAGGATATAGCAAGTGCTAACTATCAGCAAGAACCTATCGACTTAAAAGGGTGCCTATATACGACACTCAAGACATACGGTTCTCCGCCGGTTAATGATTGCGGACAAAGTTTATTCACTGAAATCAAGAACTATACCGACACCGCAGACGAAGGCGAAGATTATTTATGCAGTATTTGCTACGGCGTGTATAACAAAGAAGCCTATATATTGGATGTCTTATATACCAAAAAAGGCATGGAAATAACAGAACCGGCAATGGCTCGAATGCTTGTACAAAATAGGGTAAATGTGGCTGATATTGAAAGCAATAACGGTGGCCGAGGTTTTGCGCGGTCTATTACTACGATATTGGCTAATCAATATCAAAATAACAGATGCTCAATTCATCCGTTCCATCAAAGCCGGAATAAAAAGGCTCGAATATTATCAAATTCAACTTGGGTAATGGAACACATTTACTTCCCTGTTAATTGGCGAGATAAATGGCCAGAGTTTTATGATGCTGTTACAAGGTATCAGCGGGAAGGTAAAAATAAACACGATGACGCCCCGGATGCATTGACAGGCGTAGCGGAATACTGTTGTATGGGTGGTATACAGGGCGGTCATATTAATACTTACTAAGGAGGGCCATAATGGCGACAAATCGAAAGAATGAAATGTATAAGCTGTTGCATGACGCCTACTATGGCGACGGGCAATTCTACGACGGCTCGGCATTGATTAAGCATGCGAGGGAATCGAATAAGAATTACGCACGGCGTAAGAAATTGGCGTATTATCTTAACTATGTCGGGCCGATTATCGACAGCACTGTATTGCCGGTATTTAATGATGAGATTAAGCGAGATTATCGCGACACAGCGAAATTTAAAATGTTTCTTGATAACGTTGACCGAGTAGGCACTAACTTACAGGACTTCATGAGCCGGCAAGCAGTCGCCGCCAAACTATATGGCGTTGTATATATTCTCGTAAATAACGAGGCAACACTCGGCGAATCAGAGGCTGACGATTTAAACATGAGGGCGTTGCCATTTCTCATGGCGATTGAGCCAAAGAATGTAACCGGGTGGCACTTCAATGAGCGAGGCCGGCTAATTGATTTCAGTTATGAGGGTGTTTACTACGACGATGACGGCTATCATGTGCGTAAATATAAATGGACGATTGACAGTTGGGAAGTGCGAGATGAACACGACCAATTATTAAGGAGCGGCAATAATAATCTCAAACGAGTGCCTATTGTGCAGTGGTTTGGCAGAAATACAGACCCTCGGCGAGTCTTACCGGCGCCGGAGTTTATTTCAATCGCTAAGACTAACTATCATATCTACCATTTGTGCAGTTTGCTCAGTCAAATCAGCGATAATCAAGCGTTTAACATCTTAACTATGCAGAGTGCGGGCACTAACATGACCGATGTAACAATCGGCACCAATAACTTGCTATTATATCCTTCTGACACAAATGCACCTCAATTTATTGCGCCGGATTCGGGACCCGCTGAGGTGCTCATGGAGCAAATCAAAAACTTAGTCGGTGAGATGTATCGCATGAGCGGTTTAAATAGCGTCATTGGCGTTGAATCGGCGAAGTCTGGACTTGCCAAGAAGTGGGATTTTGAGCGGACGAACAAGAACCTTGTTAACTTTGCCGTGCAGTGCGAAAAGGCGGAAAAGGCAATTATTACCCTCTATGAAATGTGGGCGGGTGAAACAGTCGATTATAAGTGCGAATATCCGCGAGACTTTAATATTGATGATGTGGCTGATTGTTTAGCACAGGCACAACAAGCATTTGATTTAGGCATTACAAGTAAGACGTTTAGTTTGGAAGTTGCCAAAAAAGTGCTTGAATCGTATATGCCAAACATTGACCCCGATATCTACGATGCTATCATTAACGAGTTGCAAGCCGCCGCCAATGATTTAGAGCAGTCAACCGCCTACGGGAGTGAGCTAGATGACGCCCAATCAAATGATTGATGCTTTTGAAAAGAGAATTAAAGAGTTGTTAGATAAGGGGTATACCCCAAAACAAGCCGTTGATATGGCGTATTTGGAGTATCCTATTATGAAACCCTTGCAAGACGAAGTGAAAAAGTCACTGCATCGAATTGCAGAGCAAGGTTATGGCGGTGTATTGGCGGCAAGCGTAATAAGTAAGGCGTTTGAAATGGTGTGGGCTCCCGATAAACTCACTCTATCGGAGCGTACGACTAAGGGAGCTAAGGCTGTGCGTGATATGGTGGCTAGCGTGCTACATCAACAAATGCTAAAGAACGCCAATTACAAGGCTAATGCACTCGCTTTGTTTGACGGTTATGGCTACGGCGGTATTATTCCGGAGCAAGATATACCGGACTTCATGCGAAAACTCGTTAAATTAAGCAATGGCCCGAATTATGATAAGCAAAAATACAGAAACGCCATGCGTCAAGTTGAACGATATATCCGACAGCTTAACACGCAAGGCATGAAATACGCGTATAACAAGGTGCTACAGGCGATTGAATCACGCAACAATGAGGCTTTGTTTAAGGCGGTGCATGTGGCGACACAAGAACGAACTCGGTATTTTGCTGAACGTATCGCACGCACTGAACGAGCAAGGGCATATATTGACGGTTTTTTAGCTAAATGGCAAAACGATGAGGATTGCGTGGCGTATCAATGGAAATTGTCGACGGCACACCCTACTCATGATATATGCGACTTGTATGCTAATGCTGATTTGTACGGCCTTGGAAAAGGTATATATCCTAAGGATAAGGTACCAACTATCCCCGTGCACCCACACTGCATGTGCCGGCTCAAGCCTATATTTAAAGGGCAAGTGCCGGATGAGCCTAGCGAACGCATTGAAGAAGGTGGACGTGAATATATTAATACACTTACTCAACGGCAGAAAGAGCAATTGTTAGGTGTGTATGGTAGTAGAGAAGTCGAGGCAGGGGTGTCATGGACTCTAAAAGCAAGGGCTTATAATGGTACAAAATTAGAAGGTCGCATAATTATCCCTGAATCATTGAGAAATCATATGGTAGATGGTAAAATTAATATAGAAGAGTTTGCTAAACGAATGACAAATGAAACGGATGAGCAATTTGAAGAAAGAATATGGGATTATATCAAATCGCCTTTTTGTAAAAAGCAGTTTACGCCTAGACAGGATATACATTATAAGTTTTCCGATGGATATCAAGAAGGGAAAAGCTACTATAGTAGTGAACTAGAGCTGTCGGAAATAATTAGGGCACTTTATCTTGGAAAATTGCAAATGACATTGAAAGGGGATTGGAGTAAAAAAGTAGCTATATTTTTGCCAAGGGCTAATGGTGTATTAATTAAAGCAAACCAAGAGTTGGTGGTAAAATATGCTACTGTACACTTATCTAATAGAGGGCTCCATGTTATACCGAGAAAGGATGATATAAAATGATTAAAGAATCTGAAATAGAAAAGTATATGGGGCGGATAGTTAGGCTTATTGGGGTTGAAGGAACAGAGCTTGAAGGTCGCATAATTAACATGGAAGGTAGTAACGATAGCGACAACGGACAATATTGTCTTGTTTTACAGGTTGATGGCAAAAATACAGAATATGGAATATATCAAAATGAAATACAATCAATTGAAGTTATTGATTAACCGCTTACTTAGGTAGGCGGTTTTTTCATGCCCTGTGCAGTGTAGCACACGGGCATTTTTTATTGGTAAAAACGGTGGAGACCGTTTTATGTATTACAGTCATTTAAATACGGAGGTTGAGAAATGACATTAGCAGAGTTATACACAAAGCTCGAAGGATTGGAAAACGGTAGCGAATATGTATCGGCGATTAAAGCAGAAGTTGCAAAATTAAGCAATGAAGCAAAAGAACATCGGGAAGGCAAGCAAGCGGCGGAGGCTAAACTTGCTAAATTGACCGAGGAGCGTGATGGCTTAAGTGTGAAATTATCCGAATTTGAAACGGCGGAGGCCGGCACAGACAAGGAAATGGCGACGCTCAAAAAGCAAGTGGAAGCCTTAACGAAACGTTCGGAAGAGGCTGAAAACGCACGCAAAGAAGCCGAAAGTAAACGCATTAAGGCCGACATCCAATCGCAATTTGTAGACGCGTTTACCAAGAACAACGCAATGGATCCGCAACTATTCGCGCAAATGGCCGCCGACAAAGTAACAGTGAGTGAAGATGGCTCATATAGCTACATTAAGGACGATGGCACAACCGGCACTATTCAGGATTACGCGGCCGAATTTCTCAAGGGCAAGCCTTGGGCGGTTAAAAGTACGCAAAACGCCGGTAGCGGTGAATCGGGCGGGGCAAGCGGTGCGAGTGGTAACGACGTACAACAAGAATTTGAAAAGGCATTAGGAATTTAAAGAAAAAAAGAAAAGAGGTAAAAAATTATGGCAATTAACACATTGGAAATGGCTAAATTGTTTCAACAGTCTCTCGACAAACAAATGTTGGTCGGGGCTACATCCGGTTGGATGGAAGCGAACGCATCTCAAGTTAAGTACAACGGCGGCGACACGGTGCGTATGCCAAAAATCACTACATCCGGCTTGGCAACCTATAGCCGTGATGAAGGGTTCAATCAAGGCTCTGTAACCTTATCCTATGATGACTACAAATTAACTCAAGACCGTGGCCGCACGTTCCATTTGGACGCAATGGACATTGATGAATCTAACTTTGTCGCAAGTGCCGGCAATGTAATGGGCGAATTTCAGCGCTTACAGGTAATTCCGGAAGTTGACGCTTACCGTTATTCTCGTATTGCTGCACTCGCTAAAACGGCAAAACACGAAACAGCGGGCTTTACACCGACCGCCGCCAACATTTTGGCAAAACTTGATGAAGAAATTACCAACATTCAGGATATTGTAGGCGAAGATGTGCCGCTTGTTATTTCTATGTCTACCCCTATCCGTAACATTTTAAATAGCGCCGATAAGATTGAGCGCTATATGTCTGTTACGGACTTCAAAGCCGGTGAAATCAATACTAAAGTACGTGCTTATAATGATATCCCTATCTTAGGCGTTCCTTCTGCACGCATGAAAACGGCGTATGTATTCGCTGACGGCAAAACTAGCGGACAGGAACAAGGTGGATTTAAAGCGGATGAAGCAGCAAAAGGCATCAACTGGATTATCATGGCAAAAAATGCACCTCTCGCCATCTCCAAAACTGACAAAGTACGTATTTTCACACCTGACATCAACCAAAAGGCGGACGCGTGGAAGCTTGATTATCGCAAATTCCATGACTTATGGATTCCGACCAACAAATTAGCCGGCGTATGGGTTAATACAGGAGCTTAATTATGGTCAGATTAGTTAGATTAAACGAGGTTCAGTATGTGCCATCTGAAAAGGTGGCACAGTACATTGAACAAGGCTTTATTATTGCTGAATTAGAACCACCTAAACCTATTGAAGAATCAAAACCAGAAGAGGTTGAAGAACCAAAACCTAAACGCAGAACAGCGAAGAAAGCAGTTGAGGCGGATGAGTAATACTCGGGATGCATTTAATAAGCGGCTTAGATTGGCGGTAAGAGAGGCTACAGTTTTAGTACGAGGCAAGGCTCAAGAAGACCACGATTACACATCACATTCGGGCGAGCTTGAAAAGTCGGTTGAAACTCGATTTATTAACAACGGGCTAACAGGTGAGGCGTACCTTGATACAAACATTGCCTCATATGCTTCATTTGTACATGAAGGCACGCCGGAACACGATATATTTGCCGTGAATAAGCGTTCGCTCCGATGGTTTGAAGGCAATGACGCTATATTTGCCAAATCGGTACGGCATCCGGGCTACAAGGGCGACCCATTTCTATATGACGCCTTGAAAAATAACAAAACTCGCATTGATGAGATATTCGCTAAGCATACAGAAAGGGCGGTGAGCGACATTGCAAGCACTATACGAGGTAGAACTTATACGTTTAAGTGATGATTTACTCGGTCAGAATATCACTGACGACATCATGGAAAAGGCCGAAAAGTGGCTCGCATATTTCGCCGCCTCTCTTGATGTTAAATTTGAAGAAATTGTACCGAGTTTTATAATCACGGAACTCATCACGGCGTACGCTATGCGTGAGGTGTGCATCAAAAAGTCATACGGGGCTAATGCTCCCGTGTGGGGCAACTCGACGCAGAAAACTGGCACGCTTGACTATTTCGGGCAGAAATTGAAGTTTTACGAGGCTAGAATCAAGGAATTAGAGAACCGTATTACGCCGGCTGACCTAACAGGCAATAAGGCGGGCAAGAACGGCTATAGGTCAGTGGAATTATACAGGGGGTAGGGTATGTTATTCTATGAAGGACTTCACTACATCGGGGACGAACTCGCGAAACGTTGCGATGATGTTAATATTGTGTATGGATTTAGGCACCCTACGACCTTAAATCTGTCGGAATCAAGCCAAGTCTTTGATTTGTATCGCGATAGCGAGGATGAGGACTATATCAAAATGGCGGTTGCCTTATGGGTGAGGGATGATAACCCCGACCTTGATAGCGGTTATGCGAAACTCGCCGAATTAGAACGTCGCTTTTTTGATGCGATTCAAGCGATTAATGAGGAATTGTGGGCGTTACAGGGTGAAGGCTTGTTTATCGCTGATAACGTCCAATTATTAACGATTGAAGTAGGAACTACCGCAGGGGCAACGGAAAGTTTATGGCCTTTGTTTGGGTCAGAAACTAAGCTCAATTTGCGGATTTATAAACATAGGGAGGTAAGTAATGGCTGAAACGAAACTAACTACTACCACGGAAACAGAACCGAAAGGAGTAATGAGAACTATGACAACTGGAAAGAAAAAAGCGTTAGCACCGGCAACAGAAGCCGTAATGGCTACGCTTGGGAAGAATTATTTAATTTACATTAATACCGGCACCAACGAAACAACCGGCGCTGAATGGACCTTGTTAGGGGGGCAGCGCAGTGGCGACTTAAGCCGTAAATCTGACAGCATTGACGCATCTCATAAGGGTGATGACGGCTGGAAGAGCACGTTACCGGGGCTCAAAGAATGGAGCATTGACCTTGAGACCTTGCTCATGGTAAATGACGAAAGGTTGGAAGCGCTTGACGAGGCTTGGCGTGCGGGGCAACGGGTACACATCAAATTTGAATACCCTAACAAATCCTACTATACCGGTTGGGCGTCTTGTACAGAATTGTCTATCGGTGCGCCACATGACGACGTGGCAACCTACAAGGGCACGCTTAACGGCGTAGGTCCTTTGTCTGAACTCAAAAAACCGTAAATGTGTATAATGCTGACCGGCTATAATGTCGGTCAGCCTCTTTTTTAGGAGGTTTTAAGTATGAAAAAAATCAAATGCGATTGGTTCGGCGAAGGTGAAGAACTGTATTTTAACATTATGCGATTAGCTGAATTTGAAAAGGCCATCGGGCGACCAATTCAACGCCTATTTATTGAGGGGTTCTTTTTAGATGATTTATTTATCGCCTATGAAATCGGCCTCCGTCATGAAGGGCGTCGCAAACCACAATTTTATATTAACAAGATTCAAGAATTGATGGACAGTAAAGACTTATCTATTGGCGAATTGATTGCCCCTGTCCAAAAGGCCTTAATTGCAAGCGGTGTAGCCGGTAAACAAGCATATTATGGAATGTTCCCCGAAGAACTTACCGACGACGAAAAGGATGAATTAGAGGCCGAAGAATCCGCAAAAAACTAGATAGGGGGCAACAAGCCCCCTCTTTTTTAAAATGGAAATCCATAAAAGAACGGGTGGCCTATAGCGTGCTACAACTCAAGCCGTGGGAGTTTGAGAGGCTTGATGTTATGGAATTAGAAAAATTAGAACGCGGTTTTAATGATAGAGAAAAGTATCGCGATCAAAAAGCTGCATTCTTAACAACGATACTTGCTAATGTGCATCTCAAGAAGGGCATCGATGTAAAAGACCTTATGAGGTCATTACATCCACCGACTAAGGTAGAGAAGATTAAGCAAGATATTGCATTTAAGAGGGAATGGAAAGAGGCCGAGGAGGTGGTAAGCGATGGCTGATACAAATATTCGGGTGCTAATTACAGGTAATTCAACTAGTGCCGAACAGGCGATTGATAGAGTCGGTAAGAAGGCTGAGCAAGTTTTAGGCGGCAAAATGCAAGGCATTGCATCTAAGGCGTTTGGCGTGGCCTCTATGGCCGGTGCGGCGGTTGGCGTTGGTATGATTGGCACCGCTATTGCAGATGTCGCCGCCAAGGCCACAGGATTGAGCGACAGACTCGCATTAACTAAATCACGTATCAACTTAATCAATGACGGCTCGCAAACAACCAACGAGCTCATGGATAAGATTTACGCATCCGCCGAACGTGCTAGAGGTTCATATTTAGATATGGCTGATAGCGTAGGCAAACTCAATATGCTCGCTAAGGATGCATTTAGTAGCAACGATGAGGCTATTGTATTTGTTGAGCAGATGAACAAGCAGTTTAAAATTGGCGGTGCGTCAATTCAAGAGCAATCAGCGGCCATGTATCAATTAACTCAAGCCATGGCGGCGGGGCGGTTGCAAGGCGACGAATTCCGCTCAATTATGGAAAACGCCCCTATGCTCGCTCAAGCCATTGCCCAAGAAATGGGCGTATCGGTTGGGAAATTACGAGAAATGTCATCTGAGGGGTTAATTACAGCAGACGTTATCAAAAGTGCATTATTTAATTCAGTAGAGCAGACAAATGCTAAATTTGACGAATTGCCTATGACTTTTGAAGAAGTCGGCAATCAGCTCGCCAATAGTGCGATTGTCGCATTTCAGCCGGTTATGGATATGATGAAGGATACAACCGGCACGGAGGAATTTAAGGCAGTGCTTGCCGGTGTCGAAACAGGGCTTAAAGGCTTAGGTGTGGCGGCTCAAATTGGTGTATCGGCTATTGGTGGAGCTATAACCGCCGGTAGTAATATTGTCAGTCGCCTCGGTGCGGCCGTTAAGGCTACGGGCAGTATTATTGCGGCCTTTGGACCTCCGGCCATTGCAACCTTTGCCGGCGTAACATCTTATATAGTGGCTACTCGCATCGCAACGGCGGCCTTAGGTACTACCATGACGACGCAACAGGCTATCACTAAAGGGCTTGCAGTAGTTACAGGCTCATATAGGGCGGTGTTGTTTGGTATTACTACGGCAACTGCAACGTTTACAACAGGCTTAGCGATACTGCGTGCCGAGATGGCGTTTGTGCGGTCGATTACAGCCGCTACGGCAGTCGGTACTGGCATATTGCGAGCCGGATATGTTGCAGGCCGTGCCGGTGGGTTATTGTTTGCCGGCGGTCAACGCGTGCTTAATGCAGTATTAAAGGCTAATCCTATCGGTTTAGTTGTAACAGGTATTACAATCCTTATTACGGCTTTCGGAGCGGCAGAAGTCGCTAGTAGCGGCCTATCTCAAACTTTATCTAATGTTTGGGATAGCACCCTACATACGTCCGCTTGGGCGGTGAATCAGGTTATCGAGTTATTAAATACGCTCATTCGAGCATTTAACAAGGCCGGGCAAGCTATCGCCGGCGCCTTTGGTAAGTCTTTCGAGGGCGTTCAGGAATTTAACAAAATTAGCCCGGAAAGCGTGCAACAGTTTGCTGATGCAAGTAAAACGTTCGCTAGCAAGATGTTTGACATGGGCGATATTCCCGAGCCCGGTGAAATTGATATCGGCGGTGGCGGTGGCGAGGCTCCCGATGTTGGCGGTGGCGGCCGCGGCGGTGGTGGCGGTAAATCACAAGGCAGCCAAGCCGTTGAAGAGGCTAGACGAACCCACGAGGCCATTCTTGATAGTTGGCTCGATATGTTCGGCAAGCAATCCGACCTTGTGGACAGATGGCTAGCTAAAGAACTCGAAGAACTCGACAAATCAAAGGCGAATAATGCGAATTATGAAGAAGATAAAACGCGGCTCATGGAAATGTACGCTAAGAAACGCGAACAGGCCTTATATGAAGAGGCAAAACGAGCCCGAGAAATTCAAAATTCTGTTCGTGATATGTCTAGAGAATTCAATATCGGCTTGCAAACCAAAGATTCAACCGGTGCGGAATCACCGCTTACTAAACTTGCTAATGATTACGAAGAAACCATTAATGAAATCAAAGACAAATGGCAAGGCTATTCTGACGATTACGCGGCCATGACGAAACGCGACCAAGAAACCTATATAGCAAGTCTTAAAGCTCAAGGCGTGGCGTTTGAACTCACGAAGGATAATGAGTTGAAGTTTACCGAGCAAATTAATGCTCTGAAATGCGCCGCCGATGAAGAATACGCCAATAAGCGGGCTGAATTGATGCGAACCCAAGCCGAGGAAGAATGGGCGATTAATGAGGCTATGCGAACTCAAAACTTCGAGGCGTTGCAACAGGCACTCACTGATGAGTATGTTGCCGCTAAGGCTAATTACGACCTCAAGAAGGAAATGATGGAGGAATACCTGAATGCAGTCATGGAATCACATTGGAGCGCCCAAGAAGTTATGTTTAATGCAATAAACGCTGGCTTAGATAGTATGTCCGAAGGACTATCTAGCGTATTACAAGGTACTAAGGGTGTTATGACTATGTTTGAAAATATGGGGAAAGCCGTGGTTAAAACTTTAGCAGATATGGCGGCTAAATGGATTGCCGAGCAACTCAAACAAATGATATTTGGCAAAATGCTTCAATCACAACAAACGGCGGCTAGTGTGGCGGCGGCTAATGCTCAACTCGGGCCGTGGACACAATTAGCTCAACAAGTTTCGATGGCTACATTCGGGGCAAGTGCTACGATGGGTATGACCGCATGGAGTACGGCAACCGCGGCCGGTCAAGCTCAAACGGCGGCACTTAGTGCGGCCGGAGGTAGTTTATTCGGTGACGGTAGCATGACATCCGGATTACACACGTTCAAGCCTAACCTTGGCGGTAATTTGACAGGGTTAGCAGATGGCGGCCTTGCATATGGCGAAACCTATGCACGCATTGCCGAGGGTAAATATCCGGAGGCAGTTTTACCGCTCTCCGAAAATGTATTCGATCAAATCGGCGACGGCATTGCTCGCAGTGAAAACGGCGGCGGTAATGTTACTTTGCACATCACAACTATGGACGCAGAATCCTTCATGTCTTGGCTTAGCTCAAAAGGCGGGCAAGTTATCAAACAATACTTATACGACGGCAATCGTGAATTTACGGCAGAAACGGGGGTATGGTGATGAAGAAATTCCCGGCAATCAAATCCCTCGAATGGAAATCAACAAAATCGCAAAAGTGGAATACTATTGTCAAGACGTCGGGTGCGGGCAAAATCCGTACTCTGACTACTTGGCAACGGCCACAATACACAATCACAACGGCGTTTGCTTATTTGACGCCGGAACAATATCGTGAGATTATGGGCTTTTTCGCCTCGATAAAAGGCGGACATGAACCATTCTTATGGCTTGACCCCGAGGACTACGAGGAAAAGGGTATACAACTCGGCACAGGTGCAGAGGGCAAGTGGCAAGCCGTGCGTAAATTCGGCGATTACCTCGAGCCGGTGGAGCACATCGAAAACGTTACGCTATACGCTGACGGCAAGCCGATAAGCATTGCCCGAATCGATAAGGGCTTAATTACTACAAGTCAGACTATAAGCCCTACGGCGGTTATTACCGCCGATTATACCTATTATTGGAAGGTAAGGCTAAGCGGCGATGAATTTACTGCGGAATTAGTCTATAAGAATATTTATAAGTCTAAAAGTATGAAGTTGGTGACGGTACAATGAAACAAGTAAGCGAAACACTATCGGCACATTTGAATAATGAAAAGTCATTCTTAAGCTGTGACCTCTATGAGTTAGTTTTGAAAAGTGGAGTATTGTATTATTGGGCGGTTACTGATACCGATGTTAAGTTGGGCGGTAAAACCTACCGCTCAAACGGTCCGATTATTACTCGCAATCAAATCAAGACAAGCTCAACCGTGTCAGTGGACAAGTTAACTGTAACAATTAACTGTACTCTCGACGATAAAATCGGCGGCGTGCCTATTATGGCGGTGGCTCATAATGGCGGTTTTGATGGGGCTACTCTTAAACTTAGACGGGCATTTTTTAACGCTAAGGGCGTGATTGACGCTATCGACCTATTTGAGGGCGTTGTTGAGGTTAAGAAGGGCGGCGGCTTGACGTTGCAACTCGATGTTAAATCGACAGTGCAAAAGCTCAATGTTGAATATCCGATACGTCGATACTATCCGCAGTGCCCTTACTGTATTTATGACGCCGATTGTGGCGTTGATATTAATAAATACCGTAAACGGGTACGAGTTACCTCTGTTATTGACGCTCATAATGTGCAATTTAACACTACATTTAGTAATGGGTATTATGACGCCGGCGGCATCGAATGGCTTGACGGGGCATTAGTCGGGCAAGTTACTCAAATCATGCGTAGTGCCAACAATCGCATTATGTATATGACCGCCTCTGACGCCATGCCACAAATCGGCAACGAGGCCTATATATATCCCGGCTGTGATAAGACGCCGCAAACTTGCAAGGATAAATTTAACAATTTCAATCGCAACAGGGCGACGCCGTATGTGCCACTAAAGGAATCGATACGATGAAACAGGGCGAACTAATAGCAACAACCGCCCTCACATGGGTAGGCACGCCATACATGAATTATGCTATGGTAAAAGGCCGTGGCGTTGACTGTGCTCATTTAATTCTAGGGGTACTCTTAGAATCGGGCTTATTGCACGATGGAGATTTAAGGATAGAGCAATACTCGAATGAGTGGCACTTGCACCGTTCAGAGGAAAAGTTTATAAAGCACATACGAAAAATCGCTTATGAAGTGGATAGCCCACAGATAGGCGATTTTCTATTATATCAATACGGGCGATGCGTCAGTCATGGAGCTATATTAGTCGCTCCGGGCGTCGTTGCTCATGCATTTGTCGACCAAGGCGTGATTTTGTCGAAACTCGATGATGTGCTATTTTACGATGCCAAAGGCCGGCACCGATTGCGGCATATTTACAGATTTAACGGAAAGGGGGAAACCTAATGGGCTTTTTATTCGGTGGCAAAGGAACCACCACAAGAGCCGATAAATTGGGCGACTTTCAAATCAATAGTGCCTCGTATGGCGAAGTAGTGCCCGACATCTTAGGAACTACTCGCGTTAGTGGCAACGTCATTTATTGGGATGACTTCACGGCTCACGAGCACAAGCAAACGCAACGAGCCGGCAAGGGTGGCGGTTCAAAGCACACCAACATTACTTACACTTATACGGTGGCGGCTGCTATTGCCTTATGCGAGGGCCCTATTCAAAGCGTTGGCAAGGTGTGGGTTGACAAGGAAGTATTTGATTATCCTAACCCAAACATCCAACTTACATTATTCAGCGGATCACTTGGGCAATCTCCATGGCCGTATGTTGTCGGTAAGCACCCCGAAAAAGCGTTACCATATTCCGGACTTGCCTACATGGCCGGCGTTGTTGACCTCGGCGACCGTGGTAGTCTACCGAATTACAATTTCGAGGTTCGTGGCAAACTCTTAAACACCGGCGACGGCGTTGATGTTAACCCAGCAGACTACATTTTGCATGTGCTTAAGAGTGCCGGCATGGGCGACGTACAAATTGACGGAATAGACAATTACCGCCGATATTGTGCGGCGGCTGATTTATTAATATCCTCACCGCCGAGCATGTCAGCCCAAAAGGCTCAACAAATCATCAATGACATAGCAGAAATGACAAACGCCTATCTATTTTGGAGCAATAACAAATTAAAGATTGTGCCATTAGCCGATGAACCTGTAGGCTCGTGGAGCCCTAACAAAGAAATCAAATACGATTTAGGCATTGACGATTTAATTCCGGGCTCCGATGGGCAACTTGTGTTATATTCTCGTAAGGATAGTAGCGAGTGTTACAACCAAGCAAGCGTCGAGTTTATTAATCGCTCCAATAGCTACGAGAAAGAAGTTGTATCGTTTGAAGTTGTGGCAGATGTGCAACGCAACGGACTACGGCCGGCAAGCGTTAAATCCGCTCATTATTTGTATACGAAAAAACGAGCCATGTACTTGGCGGAACAACTCGCCATGAAACAGTTATACGCTAAGAATCAGTACACATTTAGGCTCGATTGGGCGTTTTGTCGATTAGAACCGGGCGACCTTGTTACATTGACTGATGAGATTTGTCAGTTGAATAAGCAAGTTGTAGTTATTACCGCCGTCAACGAGGCAAACGACGGGCAACTTGAAATAACCGCCGTTGGCAAACCGCCGGGGACATATTCGCCGGCAAAATATGACGTGCATGAGAACGAACGACCATTTGTTGATTATAACCAAGCACCGCCAAGCGTTACCCGATTGAGTGTCATACAACCGCCGGGCGACATTGCCGGTGATGAGTTATTATTAGCCGTAACAGCCCCAAGCGGTTGGGGTGGGTGCAATATATGGGTATCAGATTCGGGAACGTCCTACAAGCAAATAGGCACGTTAAATCATAGGGCACGCATTGGCTCGCTAGTTAGTGGCTTGACTGATACGGCAACAAGTTGCACGGTCAAAATGTCATACGGCGAACTCAAAAGCGGTACTCATCTCGACGCCGAACGAGGGAATACCGTATGTTGGCTTAACGGTGAGTGTTTATCGTACGAAACCGCCACACTACAGGCTAACGGCAATTATGTATTATCCGGATTAGTAAGAGGGCAATATGGCACTACCGCCGTATCTCACAACGCGGGCGAAGAAATCGTACGCCTTGATGAGGCGTTATTCCGTGCCCCTTATCGAACCGAGGACATCGGCAAGCCGATTTACATCAAATGTACCTCAATGAATATTTTTGGCGGTCAAGAACAAGATTTAGCCGATGTAGAGGCGTTTGAATACACGATTAAGCCCTATTATATCCCCGAAGTTAGTAATCTCACGCTATACACTAAATACTATGATTTAGGGCAAGGGGTAAAGAGTTATGATGTTGTAGCAACCTATACACCGCCGAATATCACGAGTTTTGACACCGCCGAAGCGTGGTATCGAGAAAGTGGGCAATGGCAGTACGGCGGGAACGGTAACGGTCAAGTTATTATCAGCGGTTGCGAACTCGGTAAAACCTATGATGTTAGAGTACAGGTCAAAGACGTACACGGCAACTACTCACAGGGCGTCATTAAGTCGATTCAAGTAGTCATGAAATCAGAAAAGCCGAACACTCCTCAAGGGTTTAGGGTAAGTTTTAGCGACCGTGCCTATTTTAATTGGCTAGAGGTCAGAAATGCCGATGTAGACTATTATGAATTGCGGTCAGACTTGAATGTTGGCACTGATGCCGGTCTAATTGGCAGAAGCAACAACACAACCTATAGCACTGATTCACTCACCAACCGTCAAGGCACTATTTACTTGTATGCTCATAACCCTATCAAGGGATATAGTGCACCGGCTGTCTTAGAGTACAACGTACCCGTGCCGGTTGAGCCTGTTATATCAGCGATTACCCCGCGTTTGGGCGGCGTAGCGGTTGCGTTTGGCTCAATTCCAAGCAGTTGCAAGGGTGCCAACATCTATATTGACGATACAGTCTATTTTGTTACATCAAACTCGGCATTTATTGCATTAGACGGCGGTGTTTATGGTGTAAAAGTGGCGTACGTTGACCTATTCGGTGAAGGTGCTAAAACTACCGAACAACTCGTAACGGTTGAGATTAAAATCGACGCTAGTTTGATTGAAAACTTGAAAGTTACCGACGAAATGCTAGACGAAAGTATCAAGACTGAACTTGATAAATTAGACGGTTTAGACGGTATTCAAACAAGGGTACAACAAACCGAGAACAGTATCACGTCAATCGTTGCAAACTTGTCGGGCAGTCCTGCAAATAGTACTTATAGTGCGATTACTCAACTCAATCAAGCTATTGGTTTGAAAGTTGGTAGAGGTGATGTAGTATCGGCTATCAATGTCAGCCCTGAAACAATCAAAATAGCGGGCAAATACATTCAAATTGACGGCACTACTCAATTTAGCGACGGCGTTATCGTAAATCGCATGTTGTCGGCTAAATCCGTATCAGCGGATAAGCTCAATGTATCGTCATTAAGTGCCATAACGGCAACTATTGGCACGTTACGCACCCGAACAAGTGGGGCTCGTGTTGAGATTAGTGATAATTTAATTCAAGTATTTGACGCAAATAACAGGTTGCGAGTGAGGATGGGGATATGGTAACTACAATTGGCTTGATATTGCTTGCTGTTGGTGTATTAGTGTGGTTTTTGAAACGGAGGAAGAAGAAAGTGCCTCAAGGGTTACAAGTGTTTGATGAGAATGGGAACGTTATGCTCGATGTTACTGATAATTTGTGCCGTGTTATTGGCCAGATTAATTTAAACACGAAAAGTGGAAGAATACAATTAGATGCTCAAGGGGGGCAATTGTGGTATTACGTAGCGTACCCTGATGAAAGAAATTGGGCAATTAATATTAATGTTGAAAATAATATTTTGTCATGGAATTACACTCATAATAATCAAAAACATATGTTAGTTGTATTTATATATGGAGCGTACTAATGAGTAACTATATTGAAATACAGAATGATCACAATAAAGTTGTGATAAATGACAGTTTTAAAAACTTATCATTATTGCGGAGCACAGGGGTACATGACAATCAGTTTGTCCTTACTGACGTAAGAGAATATAGTTATGCAAAGTTGCAAGTGCCCAAAATTACTAATACTTTATACTGTTTTGAGCCTAACAGTGATGTTGTATCAATAGCCCCACTTTGGGAAGATGCTACAAAAATTACATATGGTATAGGGTATCAACACAATATATCTGATATTAATCCGGTGCGAATACATATATTTAATTACAATAATAATCTAGTAAGACAAGCTAATTGTGGACTAGAAATTATTAATGCGCACGGAGAAATTTTGTTTAATTCTGATAAAAAATATTTAAGAATTTTAGATTGCATTTTATCCCTTAAAGGGGCTCGCTTATTAGGTCGTAATGATCCATGGCCTAATTTTAATAGTATTAATCGGGGTTATGGCAAAAGAATTGGGATTATCCCATTAAACGGGTTATATGCAGATTCCAAAGATGGCGACATGTGGGAAGTAATTGTACAAAGTTTTTATTGCCATTCAGGTAGCGTAATGTCTGACAGTATCACTATAATGAGCGACCCTAACCCTGACTATGAAGGAACTTATTTAGCAGACAATCAAAGTTTATTAATCGTTAATCTAGCGGGGGTGTAACAATGAAGCGTACATTTATTACTAACGGCAAAATTACTTACCCACAAAATGGGCAAGCGTTAACTGCATTTACATTTATTAATCAGCAAACAGGGGATATGTTTAATATCTCCACCAATGACGAGGCGGAGGCTAATAGCATTGATTATGGGCAAGAGGTAACTATTGAGGTTACCCCAACCAATAGCCCAAAAGTAACCCCTATTATCAGCAAAGGGGAAGAATAGGAGGTAAGCCATGAAGAACGGAGTACCGGAGTACGACCTCGAAATTAATCAAGGTGATGACTTTTATCGAACCATACAATTCTCGATGGGCGATAAACCTTTTGATATTACCGATTGCACGTTTAGATTCGGCGGTAGGTACAATTTATCAAATAAAAAGCTTGATTTTACCGGACAAGTTGAGGTGTTGGATAGTCATACAATCCGTTTGCATATCCCTAACGAGGTAACCGGCAAGTTACAAGCCAATACAGACTACAAAATGCCGAAAAAAGCCTATTACGATGTGCAAATGATTAAGGACGGGTACGAACGGCGTATATTGCAAGGTGTGGTTAATATTTACGCCGGTAATGCTTATAAGGTTGCTATAGATACAAAGTAGGAGGTAGGCAAGATGGACCTTGCAAAATTCGAGGACATTCGCGTGAATGTAAGCGAGCCGGAGATACTGTCTCTTGACGTTAGCGAAGGTAAGGAAGTTATACAAGAACTATATGTAGCCGATGGTAAGTTAGGCATCACACACGGTAATGTGCTTGAGAAATTACCATATGATGACACAACCGACTTGAAAGCGCTCTATATATTAAGCAAAGGAGAAAACTAATATGGCGACTTTAAATGAAAATTTGAAAAGTTTTGCGGCAGCACTTGGCAACGATTATAAAGCCCTGAAGAGTTCGATTAGCGCAACTGATAACAAAATCGGCACTCTGGCAGGTCTTGAGACGACTAATAAGGGTGACATCGTAACGGCGATGAATGAACTCAAAGAATCTATTGTAGATGTGCAAGGCAAGGCGATTACGGAGGAAGCAGTGGATGTAAAGCTGTCTGCCAAACAAGACAAACTCACGCCCGGCAGTGGTATTACTTTAACGGGCAATACAATCAGCGCAAGTGTAGATTTAAGTGCATTGGCAACAATTGCAAGCGTTGACGATAAAATCAAGATCGCCGTTGATAAACTAGTGAACGGTGCCGATGCTACCATGGACACCTTTAAGGAAGTACAAGACCTCATCAGAAATGACCAAACCGTAGCAAGTGCATTGGCTGAAACCGTAGGCAAGAAAGTCGATTATGCTAACGCACAAACTTTGACCGCGGCTCAAAAGTTACAGGCTTGCACTAATATCGGCATTGGCGACCCGTCTATTGATTTAGTCGCCATCTACAACACCGCAAAGGGGGCGTAATAGATGCTAATTGACTCATTGGTAAGCGTGCTAAAGGCTATTGGCAAGGATATTAAGACAATAGCTGATAGTGTTGACAAGAAGGCGGATAGTGCTGACTTGTCATCTAAGCGTGATATTAGTAATACTGAGTTTACTAAAAGTATAGCAGTAAAGGCGGATGATTATAGTGGTATTAAGTTATACAATACAGCAGGCGGTTACGCTAGACTTGAATGTGCACCTGAACACAATACTGGTATTATTGCAAGTATTATCAAACGTGATAAGAATGATGCCCTGAAGTATGTATTAAGCCTACCAGCAAGAAATGGAACACTGGCAACTACTGAACAAATTCCTGAATTAGTACGTCATGTTGTAGACAGTTGGCACAACCCAGCGAACGGTGCCTACTGGCGTGAATGGAGTGACGGCTGGTTAGAAGAAGGAGGATACTGCCCTATTAGTGGTACACCTTCCATTGTCACAGTATCTTATCATAAACCGTTTAAAAATCCACCTATCATGACACTTACTGATGTGACAAAACAAGACACAACAGGTGGAGCTGATGTGTATAAAACTCCTACCACAACAAACTTTAGCGTCATATTAGTAAGGAATAATCGACAAGGTTTCTACTGGAAAGCGGAGGGGTATAAAGCATGATAGGAACTAAGATTTATAAAGATAAACTAAACAACTACACCGAGGTAGCCCAGTGGTGTAACGCCAACAACGCTACTATAGTCGAACGTGAAGACTACTATGAGGTAGTCCCAGTAGTAGAAAAATCGGAAGATGAACGAAAACGGCGCGAAACGGAACTTATGTATCGTCTAGAAGTAATTAAAAGCGGATATGCCGGAGCAGAATTGATGGGCACAGATAAAGAAACATTGCAAAGAGAATATAAAGCGACAGTTGAGGAGTTACTTAAACTACAGAAAGAGGTGGCAGAGTGAATTGGCAAGATTTATTAGCAATAGTCAGCATTGCAGCCATTATATTAGGTCTGATTGAAAGAGCCGCTTTATCCTCAATTACTGTTAAGTTGAATAATATTGAATCTAGTACAAATGATATTAAGGTCGAATTTAAGCAGTTGCGTCAGGATAGTCATAGTGCGGATAATCGTATTACTAAACTGGAAGAGTCTGTAAAATCGGTTCATAAACGTCTCGATGATATGCAAGAGCATTGCGGCAAAATGCATCTGGAGTGAGGGGTGGTATATGAATAAGCTAGTCAATAGAATAAAAGCCATATATAGCAATATACGCATTGCTAATATTAAGCCTACCGGCGTTCTAGCCACTAGGGCGTTGATAGGTGTGTTATTAATCCCTATAATTGTGGTTATTATGGCCTATGTAATGGCAT
This sequence comes from Veillonella sp. CAG:933, assembly GCF_000431435.1. Taxonomy (NCBI): domain Bacteria; kingdom Bacillati; phylum Bacillota; class Negativicutes; order Veillonellales; family Veillonellaceae; genus Veillonella; species Veillonella sp. CAG:933. The sequence continues at coordinate 6,600 of NZ_HF986235.1, read as the reverse complement.
TTACTGCCGGCAAAGTGACTGATGATAGTGGCCGTATTATTGACACCGGAATTAAGATTGTAGATCACATATTTATACCAACAGTGCTTACTGCTATCGTAGGGTTTTTAGCGCTTTGGATAGATAAAAACCACAACGGAATACCAGATAAGTTAGAAGATAATGATAATAAGCCACTCTAATTTCTAGAATGGCTTAATTATTAGATAAGGAGGTAAAACTATATTTAAATAAAGTGCGCCTATATTTAAATAAACTTTACTTTTAATTTGTAGTATGATAATATATGTATAAAGACAATCCCCCTACCTCTCCTAGTGAGCAGATTTATTCTGAGCGTAGGGGTTTTTTTATAGGAGAAAATGATGGAATATCCGAAACCGTTGACATTTGAAGCGTTGGCAGACTTGTTTAAACAGCGAGGCATGGAAGTTTTAGATAAAGATATTGAAAAGCTGAAACATATAAATTACTATAAACTAAAAGAATTTGCGCATCCTTTTGCTAAAACGCAAAAGATATAGAATAAAGTTTTTGTATCATATGAGGGAATAAAGTTTAGTGAAGTTCTTATGCGATATTATCAGGATAAGAATTTAAGACTTCATTTATTACATGCAATAGAAAAGATAGAAGTTTCAGTAAAAACTGAGTTGTCACATAAACTTGGATTAAAATATGGACCTTTTGGTTATTTATTATTTTATCAATGGGTTCATAGAGAAAAGTATTCATCATTCGAAGTAGAAGAAAAGCAATATAAGTTTAAAGTTAGTTTGCTTAAATCAATGAAAAGACAAAATTCTCCAGAATTTTCTAGAAAAGAAAATTTAAATAAAGATGGGTTTCCAACTATTTGGTTGGGAATTGATTTATTAACTTTCGGGGAACTAGTTATAATATTAGATTTATTGAATTCTAGCTTATTATCAGATATAGCTGCTAAATATAATACAACATCGGAAGAATTTTTATCGTGGATGAAATGTTTGAGTTTCATTAGAAACATATGTGCTCATAACGGAAATTTAATTGATGTAAAATTGAAAACTAAGCCAAAATATCGCAAAAAATGGATGTCATATTTATATCTAAGAACATCGAGAGATGGAAAACAAACATATCCAACTGATAGATTATCTATAGTATTATGTATAGTAATTCATATGGTTAATACGATTAATCCTAATTATAGGTGGAAAAATATAAAGTCTGGAATATTTAGTTTGTGTAGAGACTCAGAAGAAAGGGCCCATTTATTAGGCTTTCGAAGTTTGAAAGATGCAAAGAATATAATAAAATATATTTTAGAATAGAGCACTCTTTAGAGTGCTTTTTTTATACCCTAATAGGAGGTAAAACTATGAAAGTATTTATAAACCCCGGCCACGACCGAGTATATGATAGTGGAGCTATCAACCCGGTAACAGGAGTCCGTGAATGTGACATTGTTGCTAAAGCAGGTAAACTGTTAGCTGGCTATTTACAGACTGCAGGTCTTGAAGTTAGGACACTGCAAGATGATAGTTTAGCGTTGGTTTGTGCAGAGAGTAATGAGTGGGGCGCTGACTTATTTGTAAGTCTGCATTGCAATGCATTTAATACTCAGGCCCGTGGTACAGAGACGTATTATAAGTCATTTAATGGACAGAGGTTAGCCAACTTTATCCAGTCCCAGATTATCCGCAGCGTGCCTACAATAGATCGTGGTTGTAAAACGGGTAATTTATATGTCCTAAACAACACTGATACAGTAGCCGTATTAGTCGAGATGGCATTTATCGACAACATGGAAGATCTAGCAATTTTAGAGAATGATTTAGACAAAATGGTCCGGGCAATTGCTCGTGGCATTACTGACTATTGGACGGCTTAAAATAATTAATTAGGGGATAGGGATATGGATAATAAAAGAATATGCTATGTGCTTTATGCTGCCGTTGCAGTAGTATTGATTATTATTTGTACGGCATTTTATATTAACAGCCGGGAAAAAGTTGAACAGCCCAAAGTTATACCTCAAACTACTATGTCAAATCCAGTAGAGCTTGCTAAAGAAATTAAGGTTACACCTAAGCAAGCGTCTCAAATTGTAGAAGTGATACCTCAATCTAAGCCGGTTATAACGTATACAGTAGTAGCACCTGTAGTAGAAAAGGCTGCTGTTAAAACTGCTGAGGCAATTAAAAATAAATCACTGGATATACCAAAAGAAGCCACTGCTAATACTGATAGAACTGTTGTTGTACCGAATACTGAAAAACATAAGGTTGATGTTTACAAAATCAATCTTAACAAGGAACATAAAATTAAAGCCGGCGCAACGGTAATCAATGATAAGATATATCCATCTATCGGCTACCAAGCCGGGCGAGTGGAAGCATTAGCACATTTTGACGGTGTAAAAGTCAAAGGTGCGACAGTTTTATATACAATCGCCGAATGGTAGAATTGAGGTGATCCAATTATCTCGGTTTGATACGCTCCGTCATGCGTATTGCTTAATTTAATTTATTAGCCTTGCCCCTTGCCTATGGTGAGGGGCTTTTTTGCTTGCCTAAAATAAAAAAAGCATAAAAAAACGAGCCACATAATACGCTGATTGCATATTGTGCGGCTCTTATTTTTATAAATATTGCGTTATAAAAGTATAAATATTATAATGACATCATAGTATCTTATTTCATGTTATAAGGTTGACGTTCTTGCTCTGTTACTCAACTACTGCACAACTAAATAATTGAGAATGCAGTGTTGAAGCGGTTTTATGGCGATAGTCTTGTTACCTCTAGTATATCGGGTTAATAGTTTATGTCAACACAATTAATATATTTATTAGAAGAGATGAGGAATGTACTGTGATTAGTAAAGCTTTATTAACGGATTTGTATCAATTTACCATGATGCAAGGGTTATTTAAGGAAGGTCTGCATCGTACTCCTTGCGTTTTCGACCGTTTTTATCGTAAAAACCCTTTTGATGGTGCGTATACGGTAGTGGCCGGCTTAGAGCACGTTATCGATTATTTAAAAAATCTGTCCTTCAACGAAGATGATATTGCCTATTTACGTGAAACCGGTTTATTTGAAGAAGATTTTCTCGACTATTTAAAAGATTTCCGCTTCACCGGCAGTGTGTATGCGGCACCGGAAGGGACTGTTGCCTTCCCGGGGGAATTGTTGCTTCGTATTGAAGCACCTAAAGACGAAGCGATGCTCATTGAAACGTCTTTATCCATGTATCTCAATCATGAATCACTGATAGCTACCAAAGCGCGTCGTATCCGTAGTGTGGCCGGTAACGACAGCCTCGCCGAATTCGGTATGCGTCGGGCCCAGGGGACCAATGCCGCCGTTTATGGTGCCAGAGCTTCCATTATCGGTGGGTTTAACGGCACCAGTAATGTGTACTCCGCATCACAATACGGTATTAAACCGGTAGGCACCATGGCGCACAGCTGGATCATGAGTTTCCCTGATGAACTCACGGCCTTTCGTTCTTATGCGGAACAATACGAAGATATGTTGGTACTCCTCGTAGATACCTATGACACATTGAAACAAGGTGTGCCAAATGCCATTCAAGTTTTCAAAGAAGTGAAAGAACGCCGCGGTGGCACCATGCCTAAGGGGTACGGTATTCGTCTCGACAGCGGCGACTTGGCGTACTTATCACAGGAAGCTCATCAAATGATGGCGGAAGCAGGTTTCCCGGATGCTACGATTTTTGCATCCAATGATTTGGATGAATACACCATCGCCGACTTGAAAAGCCAAGGCAGTGCCATTTCCGCTTGGGGCGTAGGTACCAAACTAATTACCGCCGACGGCACATCCGCGTTGGGCGGCGTGTATAAATTGGCCGGTCAATGGAAAACCGATGGCTCCTTTGTACCAACCATGAAGTTTTCGGATAATGTAGAAAAAGTAACGAATCCGGGCCGTAAAAAAGTATTGCGCCTCATTAACCGTCGCAATCGCAAGTTAATCGGCGATCTGGTTTGCCTCCTCGATGAAACAATCGATACGACCAAACCATATACCTTCCAAAATGCCATGTATCCATGGAAACGGACCCATTTAGCGGCTGACAGCTTCGACGTAGTGGAACTGTTGGTGCCGATTTTTGAAAACGGCGAATTAGTCTATAATGTACCAAGCTTGCCTGAAATCGTAAGTTATGCAAATGAGCAAATTAAATTGCTCTGGCCTGAATATTTCCGCTTGAATCGCCCGCCAATTGTTAAGGTGAATATCAGTCAAAAATTACACGAATTGAAACAACAATTGTTGCTTGAAAAAGTAAAGCACAACAATACGGAATTTACGGAAGAATAAGACTGTATACAGTAGCACGCTATGTTTGCTAGGTATAAAGAAGCGGTCATATTCTCAGGAAAAGACTAAGGGAATCGTAAAGTCTAAGGGAATAGTAAGTAGATATAAAGGAGTGAATCAGATGAAACACAAGTATCTGAAAGGATTGGTATTGGCTGCGTTATTGGGGCTGGCCACACCGGCGATTTCGGGCGTTTCGGCAGCGGAAGCAACAAGTAGTACGTTGGCGCCGATTAGCTTGGGTTATGGTATCGTAGCAAGCAGTGACGCGATTGAAACAAAAGTATCACCTGATACTATAGCCATTAAGCCCCAGCTCGTAAGCACGGTGATGACTACCGTAGACAATAAAACGGTGAACTTACCGGCGGGCGTTACCGTGTTTGACTTAAAACGGATGATGACGCCAATGGGGATGGTTGACGGTACAAAATTTATTTCCGCCAAAGAATTGAATGCGGAATATGTTAAAGATATTCGTGACATGGCTAGCAAGAAAGAACTCAACATAAAAGAGTTGAAGGATTTTAACGGCACGATTTATCGCGACTGGAACTTATATCAATTGCGCGGGGAAGATGCGGAAGGAGTTCATACGGCATATGTAGTGGATTTGGCGCTGGGACCTGATTATATCAAAGGCGAACGAGCTAATCTTGAAATCAGTAACGCTTTGTGGGATGCGGCGGATAAATCAGTAGCCAATGCTAAAAAATCCGTTATAAACAGCAGAGACGGTGTACAAGAGCGTGATTCTATGAAGTTTGCCAAAACGGCGGCCATTGCAGCGGCCTATATGTCGCAAGTATCTAATACGGGTGATTCGAAAGATCAATTAGGTCATACGTGGCAGGTGGTTCGTGATTTGGGCGATGAACTGACGAAGCAGCAAGAAGCTATGCTTGCGCCGTATCCGGCTGAATATGATGCGAACGCGTTCTACGCGGCTATGGTTAAAGGCACCGAGGCTGTACCTGTGATGCGGGATGCAGCGTCATTCAATCAGTTTGTTGACAAACATAAGAACAATTTGGTGAAAGCCTTAGTGGCTGATCTGGATAAGGCGGCCGGTGAATTGAAAACACAAGCTGAGACGAATGAGCGTGCCAAAGAAAAATTGGAGCTTAATCGCAGCCTTCGCGACGGTTTGAAAAAAATCTTTGCTACGTCGGACATTAAAGCGGATTATTTAGACCAAATGGAACAGTTGAACTCCATCTTTGGGCCGGTCCTATACTCTCAGGCTCGTGAAGTTTTTACCTTTGACAGCTATGAAATTCCGCTCGGTGGTTTGAATTTAGTTCGTTTTGACAAAGAGGGTCCGGTTATAACAGTATTAACCACGAATGACGGGGACTTTAATTATTGGCAAAAGCAGTGGCAACGCATGTATGGGCTTGAACCTCAAGTCAGAGCGTTTGCTGCTGATACGAAAAATGCCGCTATTCCGGCTAAAACCTCGACAACACACATGAGAGCTTTAGGTCATGACGGAAATATCGTGGTACCGCGTGACCTAACGGTTAAAAAGCTATCTGATACGGTGATTGTACCGACCTTATGGAAATTCCTTGAAAAAGATACGAAAGAATCGATTGCCAGAGGTCCGGAACTTCGCGATTGGGTGACTGATAAATTGTTGGTTGGCGATGAACGTTTAGAAAGCATGAAAGCGTACGAGCGTCAGAAAGAACGTTTGCAATACTTTGAAGACTATCGCTTAGGTGAAAAGACCGATGTGTACCAATGGCAACTGAAGGATAGTGAAGGCCGCAAGACGGCCACTGTATTTGGCTTAGTCTTGACGCCGCAAACGACGAAGGGTTACTCGACGATGCTTCAAAAAGACCTTATCGATTTGCAGTTGCCGGTCCTTAACTCTTATTGGATGCAAGGTGACGGTCGCTTAGAGAACAACGTCTTGGGCGCTACTATTTTCAGCGGTATATCCGATTATGCCTATACGTCGGTAACGATTAAAGACCAGACACCTTGGGCGTTATTACCACATTATACGCATCCGGCCTACATGGCATCGGCTCGTGTATTTGTGAATGCGAACGGCTTTGAATTGCCGTATTATTTACAGGGCGCCGTTGTATTGACGCAGCCGAATCCGGTAGCGTATGTAATGCTTACGTCCGATCTGGAACGAGATGAATTTGCACCACGCTTCGTGCAGTTCATTCAAGAGTTATAGACGATTGTAAACTGTTGTAAACCTTTATGAATTCGGGCTTATAGGACAAAAAGTGTGTGTGGC
>NZ_HF986234.1:0-3875 GCF_000431435.1 Veillonella sp. CAG:933 | reverse complement strand
AGTATCACTTGTTGATTCAGTAGTATCTTGTCCAGTTTTTCTTCTGTGTTCATTCCTTTTTTGAATTCTTGCATTCCTAGTACCATAATTAGCATTGTATTTAGCAGTACACCATTCTAGATTCAATAATTTGTTATTAGTTTTATCTTCATCTATATGGTTTACCTGTTCTCCAATACATTCTGAAAATGTTGATAATACTAATCTATGTACTTTTACTTTGTAATTCCTTTTATTCTTTTGTAATGATACAGTTAGATATCCGTTGTGATCTAGCCGTTGAACTAGAATTTTTCCAATCGTTTTATGTAGACGTCCGTTAGAATGTTCTATTATTCTATCTTTTGATCGTACTTTACCAAAATTAGATACTTCATAATCTGGAAAATTGTATGCGGTTCTCCATATTTCTACGGTCATATCCTTCATAGAGTGCTTAGAAAGATATAGAAGAGCAATGCTATTCCAACATACTTGCGCAAGATGGTGGCAACCTGTTTCTGGATCTATTTCATTTCCTTTTTCGAATTCCCACAGATGACGCAACAAAGCCGCTTTGTATCTTTGATAACCATTATCAAGATATTGCCATGTATTTTCTCCATACTTCTTAGCTCCTTCTGTATATACTCTGGCAATATCTTCAAGACAATCAAGAGGCATTAATTCCCATCTTGTTTTGTCATCTTTCTCGTCATTCTTTTTTCCTTCCTTTTGCATTCTATAAAATCTTCAAGTTGTTCCACACACCAAGTAACTAAATAAGCATATTGTTCATTTCCTTCATTATATCCTTCTGCATTCATTGATAAATAATCATATACAGCATCTGCATAATGGATTGATTCATGAGCTAAAGTAGAACAATGGAAATCATCTAGTACTATTAATATACCAACAGCTCTAGAATATTTCTCTCTGACCAAGAACGTAGCTCCCATTACACTACTTAGTTTGGGACGATCTCTTTCTGGTTCATCATTTCTAAGTTCTTTGGTAGTAAGAAAGAAATCAAAAAAATCACAAGCATCTTCCCAATCATCCAGAGTAGTAACATAAAGATTTACAGGATATAGATTTTGATATAAAAAAGCTTTAGTTGTTTTGTTTTTCATTCTCTCTGGTTTTTTCATACTTTCTTTTTGGTTTGATTTTGAATAAATACCCAAACATTATTGTTTTAGTATCTTCATCATTTGAAATAACTCTATTTGCAAATTTAAACGGGTGATTACAAATTACTTCTACTACTTGATGTGGAATATTATATTTATTTGCTAATTGTATATAGATATTAGAAGTTTTTTCCTTTTGAATCATATACTATTCTATAGTATTTATTTTTAAGCAAACCATCGATTGTAAATGATTCTACGTCTATTGTAGAAGGTCTAATTATATTTATCACACTAAACAAATCCTTTGTATCATTGTTCATCATAACGTGTTCTACTACTTCTAACTTAAGAGCTTTTTCTTCCTTTTTACTATATGGTTTGATAGGTTCTAAAATTATATATCTATCTTTTTCTTTTACTTTGATGTTCGTGGTTTCTACAAACATGGAAGAATTTCCAAAGTAAAGAACATACTTATTAAATGGTAATTCTTTTCTCATTAATTTATTCCACCAACATTTTAGTAAACCATATTTCTTATAGATAAGAATGGAACCTGTTTTTATATCTAAACATTTCATTTTATTCTCAGTATTATCGTTAGTTGCAAACGATCTCCAATAACAACTGGTATCAGAGCCTTATTTACGCTAAGTTCGTCTTCAGCAGGTCCAGCTATTAAAATACCCTTCTCTTTGAAAGACTTAATGTATCTACTTAGGTTATCCTTAGTAATACCTAAATTCTCAATGATATATTTTCTATTATATCTGTTTGCTACATTCTTATTTGAGTTAGGTTCCTTAACGTATTCCATATCCATTTTGATAAGTGTAGCCATCAATTCAAGCTCTCTATCGGTTAGCCTAAGTATTCCATTAAGCGCTTGTAAAAACTCTGGTATCAATTCTTCATTTGATACGGTTTTTACTAGTTTATTCATTTATGATTGTCTCGAGTTTATTTAACAATTTCATCATATTGAAATATACAGTATCGTGTTCTACCTTTACACAAGTTTGAATTTTACCTTCTTGATACTTCTTTTCAATATTGTTCTTACGTTGATTGTAAGTATTTTTCAATTGAGCAATAATAGTACGAATCTGTCTGATTTTCTTCTCATCATTAGATTCAACAGTAACATTTTCAATTGGCTCAACTAAACCACTTTTAGCATATTCCTCAATCATATCACATGATACAGCTACGTTTACTTGGGAATAATAATTTTGTGAGTCAGAAGATTTCTCATCAGAGAATGTATACATATCGTTATCCAATGTAAGGATATCGCCTGATTTTAATACGCCAAAAGGTTTAATAACTTTATATTCTGTAATCATAATTATTTAATGATATTTATTATTTGTTTCATTTTATCTTCTCCAATTTTTCTTGAAGAAATCGTAGTTTCTATACCTAATCCTGAACAAGGATCTTTCCAAGCTTTACATACTTTGCAGTATTCTTTGCTTTTCCGTTTAGCATCAAATGGGCATTTTTCCTTGACTGTTGTAATAGTAACTCGGTAATCTGACATAGTATTTATTTTTTAATAGTTCCAAGTGCTAATTTAATCCACTTGTTTACGTCAAAATCAGGATCTTTTTCAGATATGATTCTGCAATTGTTTGAAGAATCACATACTTCGTATTGTTTGGGTTGGGTTACTAAACCCATGAGACTAATTGCTTCATTCTTGGATAATGTTAATTCTGTAGCATTTTCCATGGAAGGATTATTAACGTCTTCTGGAACAAATACCTTAACTGTACCATCATCTTGTATTTGAATGAACTTTGAGTACTCACCCAACATGTTATTTATCATTTCTTTAATCATATTCACATAACGCAAATATTCAAAAAAAGTTGCATATTTTATACAATAAAAAAGGGGTTAACTTTATGCTAACCCCTAGTACATCCAACTACAACCACGATTAATTAAGACTACGCTTAGTCTTTAAAATATTTTTCTCCTTTAACAAAGGCTACTACATTATAAGGATTTATTAATTGACTATCTTTGAACAAATCAAAATCAATTGATGCTTTCCTAGGATATGCTACCACATCACCTACTTCAGGATGATTGTTCTCATCTTGCCACTGATATCCAGATGGCAGACGTAATACAATACCTTTTCTGAACGTAGTTAATACCTTTTCTTTAACTGTTTCGGTATCATTGATATCATAACCATTTTCGTCCTTTTTACCAGTCTCTACTGGCTTAATAATTTCTTTCTCTACGTATTCATCCTCTAAGGGCTTAACTATCATATCCTTAGTAGGGATATACACTAAACCGTCTATAACGGTCTTTAATATGTCCTGTTGATTTTCCATACTGGCTAAACGTACTTAATTAATTTTTGTTCTATTACTATGAAATTTTTCTTAGAATATGACCACCAGCACTACAACAAATACCTTGTGCAACATTATTTAGACATCCACTAAAGTTTTCAAATTGTCTAAAATAACACCCTCTGCATCCATCATATGCTCTGATTATTTTAAAATCATCACCATTTATGTTAACAACTCCTTGTCTAATCATTTCTAAGTATCTTGGCTCATTCATCATGATATAGTTTGATAATATTATATTATATACTGCAGTTATCTAGAGTAAGAGTAATGGTTTATATTACTACTAATTGCATTTTAAACTACTACTATATCCTACTCTGGATGTAGGAACGTATTATAATCTAATTTTGTTCCATTTTCTTTAATAATAAATTTT
>NZ_HF986233.1:0-1425 GCF_000431435.1 Veillonella sp. CAG:933 | reverse complement strand
AAATCTTTACCGGCTGCATTGTTAATTTTTTCCTTCGTTGCAGCTGTTAAGTCTACTACCAAGTCCTGACCAGATACTTTGCTTTCAACCATGCCATCGGTAGCACCTACGATACCGAAACCGGCATTGTCTTTATCAATAGTGAGTTTCTGACCATTGCTATCTGTTACCGTTACAGTCTGAAGTGCGGAATTAGCTGCATCTTGAGCGTCTTTGATAGAATCATTGAGATCTTTTTGCACGCCAAACAACTGACCACCGGTTACAGCATCTTTGGCTCCTTCAGCAACAGCACCTTCACCAACATTAGATACTTTTTTGCCGCCTGCATCAATACCGGCTGTTGTTACGGACGGACCACCGGCAACAGTCAAACCGTCTGCTGCAACAACTGTGTTCCCAAGAGCAAAACCACCGGCAGTTAAAGCTGCAGTGCCAACCAATACGCCATTAGCTCCAACTTTAGTTTCACCGGCTACTAAACCCGACTTGTCTAGTTTGGTATTGCCTACAGTAACAGAGCCATCGGCGCTGAGATCAACTTTTTTATTCAAATCAACGCTAAAGGATTTACTGCCATCAGCATTTTCACTTTCAGCAATTTTAATATTTTCGCTTCCTGCAGTAAGATCCGTCGAGCCTGTCTTAATACCTTTTACCAAATCACTCAGTTTCTTTTCCCCGGCTTCTGACAAATTATCGAGATCACGGTTTGCCTTATTTTTTAATTCATCAAGATCGGTTGAAGAATTTGAGCTGGATTCATTGATCTTTTTAAGAGTGGCAGCGTCCAAACCGATTTTTAAAACTTGGTAGCGGTTTTCAATTGGAGCATCACCACGCTGAGTGCTAGCTGCGACTTTTTTATCCCCACCACTCATATAAGTGCCCATTTTAACATCAACGCCACCACTCTCAGCGCCTTTAATGAGCAATTTAAATTGAACACCATTGCCGGAATCCCAGCCTACACTGTCGTAAGCTCGAGCAGTATCGGTATATGGCATATACATCTGACCTTCATCAGTGGTAATCAAACTTGCATCTGCTGTTCCAAAAGCGCCCAATAAAAAAGCACCCACTAAACCGGGCAACACTACACCCTTAATTCGTTTTGTGCTACCGTTCTGATGGCTTTTAGCCAATTCAGAGACTACTACATACATACCCTTTGTCTTGCTCCATACTACCTTGAATACCTTATTCATACTCTGTAACTCCTTTACCTAACCACACACAACCCTAATTACTAGTTTGTAGCGATATTTTTCAAAAAATTATTCCCAAAATTAATATAAGATTACATCGCTTCCTAACTATTTCGGATGATTGGCTCCCACAAATCATCCATAATTCGTTAATAATCTTTCCCTTAAATATAAAAAAATACCATTTGGTTAATTGTAAACTGAAATTGAACATATA
>NZ_HF986232.1:24532-57180 GCF_000431435.1 Veillonella sp. CAG:933 | reverse complement strand
TGCAAGCGGGGACGTTTTCACAAACTATGTAATTATACGAGCCATTCGAGACTCACATCAAGCAGTCAGCTCTTATTTAGTAGCTGCCGCATAATGAGCGTTTACTTGATCCTAGTTAACGAGATTCCAGAAAGCGGCGATGTAATCAGGACGAGCATTCTTGTATTTCAAGTAGTATGCATGTTCCCACACATCAAGGCCCAATACCGGAGTTTTGCCGTCACTAAGTGGGGAGTCCTGGTTAGCCGTGGACAAGATTTCCAATTTGCCGTTGTTTACTACGAGCCAAGCCCAACCGGAACCGAAACGACCGGTAGCAGCTTTGCCGAATTCAGCTTTGAAGTTTTCGAAGTTGCCGAAAGCTTCATCGATAGCACCGGCAATAGCGCCCGTAGGGTTACCGCCTGCATTCGGTGCCAAAATGTTCCAGAAGAATGTATGGTTAGCATGACCGCCGCCATTGTTGCGAACAGCCGTGCGGATATCTTCCGGTACAGCGTTTAAGTCAGTGATCAACGCTTCTACGTCTTTTTCACCCAATTCAGGATGTTTTTCAATAGCAGCGTTTAAGTTAACAACATAGGTGTTGTGGTGTTTATCATGATGAAAATGCATTGTTTCTGCATCGATATGCGGTTCTAAAGCTTCGTAAGCATATGGTAATTCAGGTAATGTGTATGCCATAAAAATACCTCCTTCCCCGTCCAAGGGGATAAAAATAAAATACATAACAAAAATGTTACGAAAAAAGAATTATCGAATTTTATAATCATCGATTGCCTTTTGGCAACCGCAATCCACTAGATTTAATTTTTTCAATATTTCTATGTGTTAATGATAACATTTTTCATTTATCTTGTCTAGTAGTAAAAACGTAAATTTGCAATAAACATTTTGTAAGTGTGTTATTTCACAATTCAAACAGCTTTATTCCTATATGTCCACTTTATATTCAAAATTTTAAATATAAAATTTAATGCCGGCTTATAGCTTGAGTCACGCTTAATTTTTAATTCCCACTATTTTTGTAGCTATAGCTACAGACTATTGGTATCCCCTGCTTTATAATATAATCATAAGAAACAAAGTCATATTTTATGGATAAAAACAATCCAAAAAGACATTTCTTAGTCATACACCGTAATGATAGCTAACAATAATTTTTGTTTTTTTGACATAAATTTTTATAGATATGTCATAAAAAGTCTTATTTTTACACATCTTTTATTTTTAGCATTTTAACAATCGAAAATTAATATCATTACAATTATTGAATTAAATGCCAATTCGGTATACACTTAAAGCATCTTATAATAATTCTTTATTTCCTTAATGGAGGTGCCGCAATGCAAAATACTGCATGGAAAGGCTTCATTACAGGTGTATGGGATAAAGCCATTGACGTTCGTGACTTTATCCAACGTAACTATAACCCCTATGTTGGGGACGACTCATTTTTAGCCGGTCCTACGGATCGTACTCTTAAACTTTGGCAAGAAGTTCTTCGTCTGTATGAGGAAGAAAAAGAAAAAGGCGGCGTTATCGATGCCGATACGGATATTGCCACTTCGGTGTCCTCCCACGGCCCCGGCTACATTATCAAAGAATTAGAACAAATTGTTGGTCTTCAAACCGATAAACCGTTGAAACGCGCTATGTTCCCGTACGGCGGTTTACGTACAGCCAAGAGTGCTTTACAAGAATACGGTTTCGAAATGGACGCTCAGCTGGAAGACTTTTTCAAAAAGCATCGTAAAACTCACAATGACGGTGTTTTCGATGTGTATACGCCGGAAATGCGTGCCGCTCGTTCCGCACACATCATTACCGGTTTACCGGATGCGTACAGCCGCGGTCGTATCATCGGCGACTATCGCCGTGTAGCCCTTTACGGGATTGACCGCTTAATCGAAGAAAAAGAAAAAGATTTCGCCATCACTATGGGCGACATGACGGCTACGATTATTCGCGACCGTGAAGAAATTCGTGACCAAATTCGTTCCTTAAAAGAATTAAAAGCTATGGCGGCTTCTTACGGCTTCGATATCAGCCAACCGGCCAAAGACGTAAAAGAAGCGATTCAGTGGTTATACTTCGGTTATTTAGGCGCTATTAAAGAACAAAACGGCGCTGCCATGTCTATCGGCCGTAACACTGTCTTCCTCGACATCTACGCCGAACGTGACCTTAAAGAAGGCCGCTATACAGAAGAAGAAATTCAGGAAATGGTTGACCATTTCATCATGAAACTTCGCATGGTGCGTTTTGCCCGCATTATCGAATACAATAACCTCTTCACCGGCGATCCGGTTTGGACAACCGAATCCATCGGCGGGATGGGCTCCGACGGTCGTCCGCTCGTTTCCAAAATGTCCTTCCGTTACTTGCACACGCTGACCAACTTAGGCCCGGCTCCGGAACCGAACCTCACCGTTCTCTGGTCCCCTCGCTTGCCGGATGGTTTCAAACGTTTCTGTGCTAAATTGTCCATCCAAACGTCTTCGATTCAGTATGAAAACGACGAATTGATGCGTCCTAACAGCGGTGACGACTATGCTATCGCCTGCTGCGTATCACCAATGCGTATCGGTAAAGAAATGCAGTTCTTCGGCGCTCGTTGTAACCTCGCTAAATGCTTGCTCTATGCAATCAACGGCGGTGTCGATGAAAAACTCAAAAAACAAGTTGGACCTAAATATCGTCCGATTACTTCCGAATACCTTGATTTCGATGAAGTAATGGAACGTTTTGACGACATGATGGAATGGTTGGCCGGCGTTTACGTGAATGCCCTCAACATCATTCACTACATGCACGATAAATATGCATACGAAAAATTGGAAATGGCGCTTCACGACCGCAAAGTTACGCGTTGGTTTGCCACCGGTATTGCCGGTTTATCCGTAGTAGCCGACTCCTTGTCCGCTATTAAATATGCCAAGGTAAAACCGATTCGTGATGAAAACGGGGTAGCTGTTGATTTTGAAATCACAGGGGATTTCCCTAAATACGGTAACGACGATGACCGTGTTGATGATTTGGCGGCCTTCGTTGTATCCGCATTCATGAACAAAATCCGTAAACATCCTACCTACCGCGAAAGTGTGCCTACCATGTCCCTTTTGACAATTACATCCAATGTAGTATACGGTAACGCCACCGGTAGCACACCGGACGGCCGTAAACAGGGTACACCGTTTGCACCGGGCGCTAATCCGATGCACGGACGCGACTCTCACGGGGCTGTTTCTTCCATGGCGTCAGTTGCCAAAATGCCTTGGCGTGATGCGAGCGACGGTATTTCCAACACCTTCTCCATCATTCCGGATGCGCTTGGCAAAAATGGCGAAACCATGGTTCGTATGAGTGATTTAGACATCGATCTGGATCTTGATGCAGTTTTACAGAGCGATATGCCGACCGGTTTACCTGTCAATAATGAAAACCTGGCCTGTCGCGAGCCTAATGTTTCCATTTCCGAAAAGGAGGACAAGTAATATGAGCAACGAACAACAAATCGATAATTTAGTAGAGTTATTGGATGGCTATTCTGAAAAAGGCGGTCATCATTTGAACGTCAACGTTTTCGACCGTGAAATGCTCCTCGATGCACAGCAGTACCCTGAAAAATATCCACAGTTGACCGTTCGTGTATCCGGTTATGCCGTGCACTTCAACAAATTGACGAAACAACAACAGGATGAAGTTATTTCTCGTACCTTCCACGAACAAATGTAACTTCTATCCCTCCCCTTCTCAGTAGTTATATATAGTGCAATAGGCTCCCCGTATCGAGGAGCCTATTGTCATATAAGGGTGGAAAAATCTCCCTTTGCCCTTCGCATTTTGTATTTTGCTTCTTACTGGTAATTCTTTTGCTTCTATTTTTTATTACGAAAGGCGTATTATGATTGGACGAATTCATTCTCTGGAAACCATGGGCACCGTTGACGGCCCCGGTGTACGAATGGTGCTATTTTTACAGGGCTGCCCGATGCGCTGTGCCTATTGCCATAACCCGGATACGTGGGATGCGCAGCAAGGTAAAAATATTACCATCGAAGAAGTATGGGAACAATTTGAGCGCAATCAGAGTTTTTATAAAAACGGCGGCCTCACCGTCACCGGTGGCGAAGCATTAATGCAGCTGCCATTTGTTATCGAGCTATTCAGCTACTTTAGAGAACGAGGCATTCATACTTGCCTTGATACGAGCGGTATCTACTTTGAAGAAAGCAAACGAGAGCAATACGAAAAGCTGATGGCCGTAACAAGTCTCGTTATCTTAGATTTAAAAGAAATCGACGACGACAAACACAGCGCCTTGACCGGTCAAAGCAATAAACAAATTTTGAAATTTGCCCGCTTCATCGATGAGCACAATGTGCCGATTTGGGTGCGCCATGTTGTGGTGCCTACTATAACGGATAACGCAGATCGTTGGTATCGACTCGGCTTTTTCGCCGGCTCTTTGAAAAACCTGGAGACCATCGACTGCCTGCCGTATCACGTGATGGGTACGGCTAAGTACAAGGAAATGGGTATTGCCTATCGCCTGGAAGGCATCCCACCGGCCAGCAAAGCCTTGGCATCCAAAGCATCAAAAGTGGTGCTGGAAGGGATAAAAGCGTATCGGCGGCATTGGTGGAGTGCGTTGGCACCGGCTCAGGAATAGCAGTCGCCTACAGTATTCTAATTACATTGGAATTGCAAAATAAAAGCCCCATATACCTATCTTTCAGTCCCAACCCATTCGGCTAATGGACATTCAAGATAGGTATATGGGGCTTTTTTCTCTAAGCACATTCCGCCGTAATTCGGATCACTGTTGTGCAACTAGCAATTCCCGCGGCCGGCGCAACTCAGAAGAATGCGGAAATCTTTTATCCCTTCTACAGACTAAACATTGAGACTACTTAGTGAATCGCCTAAGAGCGATTTGCTGCAGGCCGGAAGGTTGCCTTCACCATGCGATAGCCGTGGTGGAAAATTAATTTGAAACAACCTATTGAATATTCAAATCAGCTAATAGTTGCCCTACGTGTTCTTTAGCTTTTACTCCACGGTAGATATGGGTTAACACGCCTTTTTCGTCGATGACAAAGGTGGACCGTTCGATGCCGATGGAGGTTTTGCCGTAGAGTTTCTTCTCTTTCATGACACCGTAGGCATTACAAAAGGCTTCATCGGTGTCGGCCAAGAGATTGAATTGCAGATCGTATTTTTCTTTAAAGTTCACATGACGTTTTACCGTGTCGCGACTGACACCCAAAACAACATAACCGGCATCTTGCAATTTTTTGTACGCTTCATTGAATTGTTGTGCTTCAATGGAGCAACCAGGAGTATTGTCTTTCGGATAGAAATATAAAATAACTTTTTGCCCTGCTAAATCTTTTAAGTTAACGGTTTCATTGACATCATTTACAACGGAAAAATCCGGTGCTTTGTCACCTACTTTTAAGTCTGACATAAGATTCACTCCCAACATAGAATTAATTAAACTACTGATTACAGAAAACTGAATCAGTTTTTTTAATTATACTATGCTTTAGGTTCTTCTTCTATAATATCATAAAGTTTTTTAAAAATTTCAGGGTCACAAGGATACTCTTCACCATTAACACCACGAATTACCCAATCCCCCGGATTTGTGCGTACTACGCCGTTTAACGTTAATAAATAACGTTCCCCGTCTTCTCGTATAGCAGTTAATTCATTCGGTTTATGACGGATAGCTATAGCTTGTTCCTCATAGCTTTTCTTATCATAATAAAGAGCATGTGTTTCTGATGCACAAAATTCAACCAATACTTCCGAAATAACAATTGGATTGTCCTTATTTTTACACACATTCACAATATACTGTGCAAAATGAGGATCAAAATTTAGTTCCAAAGGAACTTCCGTTTCGTCAGAAACATCTTTATAAATTCTTATTTGTAACAGCTCCGAATCAATAACGAGCCATCGATAATCCAATTTATATGCCCCGGCTAATACACTGGCTAAATTTTCTTTCTCAGTCATGCCCTTACCTCCTTACCTATAAAAGAATGTCCGGTATTCGCTTTAACACTCATCAACATTCTATTAGGCTTGCGATTGCCAATCTGCCGGATAGGTAACATAAACAAATCTTGCTTTACCTTTTACAGAAAACTGAATTGAACTTCCCTTTGGAATCAAAAGGATTTCACCCGGTCCGGCTGTAATCGTCTCGCCATTAATAATAATACTTAACTCACCATCAATTACATAATCAATTTCATCATAATTCAAAGTCCAGTCGAATGTAGTGTCTTCCATAAACATCAAGCCACAGCCTAAACGTGGACTTTCATCTAATGAAAACAAATCTTTAGTATATACTTTATCATTAGGGTTCCCGGTATCCAATCGATCTTCTTCAGTTACATCAATCATTGGTAGCTTTACTACACCGACACCACTATTTGATATAGACTTAGTAACCATTAATTTTTCGTTCACAACTTGGCGCACTAATGTTTCTATCATTTCACGAGTGATATTTGACATTTTCAGCACCTCATTTCTTAGCTTTTGCCATAATGCGTTTAGACATAAACATAGCGACTAAAATTGCAGTTACACCGGCTACCAATTTGCCTACAATCATAGGGAAGATCATCTCTTTAGCCACACCGGCAGTAAAACCTAAATGATCTCCAAGGACAAAGGATGCCGAAACAGCGAATGCAACATTCAAGATTTTTCCGCGTGTATCCATATCTTTGAGCATTTGGAACATAGGGATATTGTTTGCTAATGTTGCTACCATACCGGCTGCAGCTACTTCATTCATACCTAAAGCCGAACCCATTTTCATAAGCGGTTTGTTAAATACTTTAGTGATAAAAGCCACCAAACAAAATGCACCGGCTAAAGTCAACGCAATACCACCTACGATTTCAATCCCCTCAGTTACAGGTGCAATACCTTCAATTACAGTAATACCAACCAATAATTGTAATGCTCCTAAAATTAGACCAAGTACAGCAACAATTACAACCCCTTGTCCAAAAACGGTAAAGCATTTAATCATCATTTCCGGGGCCAACCAAAGGCCTAAAATAACAAGCACTGCAAAAATTACGATAGGAACTAAGTTGGCTAAAATCATACCTAAACTCATACCGGCAGCCAAACCGCCTGCTAAACAACCTAAAGGAATCGTAACGATGCCACATAATACTCCTGTTGCCAAATACTGATGATCTTCTTTTTCAATAATTCCCAAAGCAACCGGAATTGTAAATACAATAGTAGGCCCCATCATAGCACCCAAGATAGCACCGGCAAATAAACCGGCTTCCGGATTTAATGCCATTTGTTGAGCTAACGCAAAGCCCCCATGTCATTGGCCAATAAAGTGGTCGCAAACATTGATGGGTCAGCTCCCAACATTGTATAAACAGGAACAACTATCGGACTTAACACTTTAGCTAATATAGGTGCGATGGTAATAATCCCCACCATTGACATTGCTAAAGCACCCATTGCCATTATTCCTTCTTCAAATTTTTCACCTAAACCAAGTTTATTGCCAATACACTTATCTATGCCCCCTATAATCATAAAGAGAACCATGATATACATAATAATTTCATTAATACTCATAGTTGCATCTCCTAACCGGCGGTATCAATCGAGTCAATAACCCCAACAATCATTGCATCGATAGGCGTATTAAGATTTTCTGCAGAAATTCTGGCCGCCGCACCTAATGTAACCAATACGGTATCACCGATACCGGATCCGGCATTATCTGCCGCCACAAATGATTCTTTCTCGGTTACCCCATCGACTTCTAACTCTCTAACAATCATAAATTTCCAACCATTAAGCTTTTCATCTTTTCTGGTAGACCATAAACTACCAATCACTTTAGCAATCAGCACAGTATCACTCCTTATAAATTCAAATTATGCTCTCGAATATAATCCTGCGCTAATGGCGTAAGTCGTGCATTTGTCGGCATTTTTTCTCCGGAATCTACCATTTCAACTACTTTAGCAACCGTAATAAATACCGGTTTTAATGTTGAGTTGCTATTTTTCCGTTTTACTTCATTACTTTTTTTGCCCGTATACACAGATTGGACATTATCGCCAAAAGAAACTCCAAACTGTTTACACTTACTTAATATACTCTGCCATTGTTGCTTTAATGCATATGGAATAGATCCATTATTCATCTTAGTGATTTCAGGAATCCGATGTATAATCACCGGCCTTCGCAGTAATAAAGATTCCACAATTTTTTTCGTGGTATCATTTTGCGGCATAAGATGTGCCACTTCACTTAACTCAGGCAATGACAAAAACTCAATATTTAATGCTTGCTTATGGTCGGTAATATTAATGTTTTCAGCTTGTATACCGGATACTTTTTCTTCATGTCTTATAATCTGTTTCATAGCATCCTTAGTATCACTACTCAATGCATTAATTCCAATTTTGGGTTTAACATTTTTATCAGAAATTTCTTTCCAAATTCGATTAGTAATAGTTTGAACAATAGTCTCTAATTCACTTAATGTCATAACTATCACCTCTATTCTATAATTTCCCCAAGATCACCATTTTTCAAGTCACAGGCATTAGCTTCATCAAAGTCAATATGCATAAAAGTTTGATACTTAGGGCTTACTCTTATAACTACATCATCAAAAATAAGTGGTCTATCCGTATGAGTTTTTACTTTTACAATTTGCCCATTAGTAACGCCTAAACGTGCTGCATCAGCCTCTGCTACATGAACATGCCGTTTAGCGACAATACAAGCTTCCTCTAAGGCTATATGTCTATCTTTATTTACGATTATTATTCCGGCTGAGCCTTTCAAATCCCCACTTTCTCGAGTAGGTGCTTTCACGCCCAACAACCGAGCATCGGTTAAAGAAACCTCTACTTGAGAATGTTCTCGCTCGGGTCCTAAAATAACAACATTAGTTAGCATCCCTTTAGGCCCTACCAAATTTACACGCTCTTGGCAAGCAAACTGTCCGGGTTGCGATAATTCTTTAACTTTAGTTAACTCATAGCCTTCACCGAACAAACGCTCTATATCTTGCCTACATAAATGAACATGTCGACCAGAACCTTCAATTACAAAAGTCTTATCTTTATTTGGTAATACTTCTCCAATTTGTTTCAATACTTCATTAACAATATCATCTATAACATTCACCCTATCACCTCCTTACGAATTATCAAGGATTCCTTTTATCTGACTAATCCAGTCAGAAAACGATTGTGAAATTGTATTGTACGGCTTTAATAAACTTTCAACATATTCCAATTGTCGCCGCAGAGACATCACTGAGCATTGCCAAAGACGCCATGAGCATAATTTAAAATTAAATACTTGCGGCGGTAATGATAATTCCATCTGTAAGGGCACTTTATATTGTTTTACTTTAAATTCTTCAAGTGCCAATTGCTGTCGTTGCCAATATTGCCAAAGCTGTTCATCAAAAAAATCATCCGGTAACAAAGGGAAATATAACAAATCTCGAAGTTTTAATATTTCATTATCCAGATAACTTAACTCATCATGACAATATACTTCCCTAGCACACGATGTTGATGTCTGCAAGTTATCGGAATCGTTTGAATTTTGGCTAAGCTGCAAAACCTGAATTTGATGTTCTCGTAAATAGGATTGAGCTGATGGCGTAATTATACTAGGTTCAGATACCTTTAATGCTTCGCCGCTATGAAGTTGTTGTTTCCGTAATAATTGACGTATTGTTTCTTCAGTTATAACTTTCATAGGAACCCTTTCTTATGAATAGAGAGCGCTTTACGCGCTCTCTATCACTACTTACGCACTGCCCGTAATTTCGTAACCGGTAAATTATTCAGCTTTGCCAGGTAAAATTGCATCTACTTCAGTATGTGGACGTGGAATTACGTGTACTGATAAAAGTTCGCCTACGCGTTCAGCAGCTGCTGCACCAGCATCAGTAGCTGCTTTTACAGCACCAACATCACCACGAACCATAACTGTTACCAAACCGCCGCCAACTTGTTCTTTACCGATAAGTGTTACATTCGCAGCTTTTACCATTGCATCTGCCGCTTCAATAGCGCCAACCAAACCTCTTGTTTCAATCATTCCTAATGCATTTGTGCTCGACATAATAATTACCTCCTAAAAATAACTAGTAAAAATTAAAATTAAAATAATTTGTAATATATCTAATTAATATTATTACCATCCAAATAAAAGCTATTTCAATTTAGCCATAATTTGTTCTACAATAGCACGAATAACTACTTCTTGCGATTCAACTCCTAATGTAGCACCAACAGGCACGCTATCGGCGTTTTCAGTTTTACGTAAATCTTCCAATTCGCGGACACCATACGCTACTCTTCGTAAGTTAAATAAACTCTGAGGACCTACGTTATCTGATGTAGCACTGCCACCCACTGCTCCACACCCCAAAGTTAATGAAGGTGTGATATTAGTAGTAGCTCCGATTCCGCCCAACGCCCCCGGCGTATTTACAAGTAATCTTGACACCGGTTTACGTAAACCGAATTCACGTACAACATCATTATTTTCAGTATGAATAATTAGAGTATGACCTGCACCTTCATTTTCTAAGATGCGAATCGATAAATCACAAGCTTCTTCCCAATTAGCAACCGTATAAAAAGCAAGAATTGGCGCTAATTTTTCATGAGAGTACGGATACTTAGGTCCTACTCCGGTTTCCGGTGCAACTAATAGAATTCGATCGGATGGAATTTCAAGGCCAACCAATTTAGCGATAACTTGTGCTGACTTCCCGACGATTGCAGGGTTCATAGTCCCATTAGCACGTAGAATAAAGGTACCTAAGCGTGTAGCTTCTTCCGGGTTTAAAATGTATGCGCCCTGGGCCTCTAACTCTTTTAAAATTGCATCTTTATTAACAGTTTCAGCAATGATGGATTGTTCTGAGGCACAAATAGTACCATTATCAAACGTTTTGGAATCAATAATTCTCTTTACTGCTAATTTAACATCCGCACTTCTTTCGATATAAGCAGGACCGTTGCCCGGACCAACGCCCAAAGCAGGTGTACCGGAAGAATAAGCAGCCTTTACCATAGCCGAACCACCGGTTGCTAAAATTAAATCTGTATTCTTACTTTTCATCAATTCGGCAGTGCCTTCCATGGTCGGCATTGTCATATAAGATACAGCATCTTCAGGTGCTCCGATTCCTTTCAATGCTTTGCGAATAATTTTTACGGTTTCACCAATACATTTAATTGCTGTAGGATGTGGTGAAAACACAATACTATTAGCCGCTTTTAACGCAATCAAAGATTTGAAAATTACTGTAGATGTTGGATTTGTTGACGGTACCAAACCGGCAATAACACCTACCGGAACAGCGACTTCCATAACCTTATTAACTCTATCATCATTAATGACACCAACCGTTTTCATATCTTTCATATGAGCATAAACTTGTTTTGATGCAAACGCATTTTTTAAAACTTTATCTTCCCATTTACCGAATCCGGTTTCTTCATGGGCTAGTTTTGCTAAACGAACACGTTCTTTATAAGTCGCTTCGCAAACGGCTTTTGTAATATCATTAATTTGACTTTGTGTAAGTACTGCTAATTTTTTTTGGGCTTCTTTTGCTTTTGCCAAAAGAAGACGAACCTCTTGAACGGATTGTAAATCCTTATCAACTAAGTTCAAAACGTGCCACCTCGTTTCACTTCATCTATAATCACTTTAATGAGGGCCTCTTTATTGGCAAATTTAATTGCTGTTCGTTTCATACCGTGTACATTCATGGCATATGCTTTTTTACGCAAATCTACAACTTTATACGCCATTAATTTTTGTCGTAATGCACTCTCATCAAAATTTTCCTTTTTTTCTTCTATATCTTCAGTTTCCAAAGCTACCTGTGTCTCTGAATTCTTTTCAGGATCACCGGCAAGGTTTTCTAACGGTTCTGTCTCAGAAGTCTTTAACCCATTATTTGTGTTTGCTGTTATTAACTCTTTATCTGCATCATCAGATTCAGCACTTTGTGCTAATTTACCACCCATTAACTTTGCAATAGCTTCGTCAGCTCGTGGGATTACATGACTCGTGCAGTAGCAACCAAGCTGTTTCGCTATAACTACGGCCGCATCAACCGCGGCTTGAACTGCTGCTACATCACCGACAAGCAAAATCGTTCTTCGACCGCCACCTACACGTTGTTCACTATTCAATTCCACATTTGCAGCCTTTAAGGCTGCATCAGCAGCACTAACAGCACCTAGGAAACCTCTTACTTCTACCATGCCTAGTGCCTTCATTTAGTCCTCCTTAATAGCTTAATGGATTATCAGCTACATTCTGAATAGCTTGAGCAAATGCGGTACACGCTGCTTTACAAGCAGATTGACTACCTGTCAACAAGCCACCGCCAAAGTTAGTTTCAGATGGAGGGCCATAAAATACACATAATCTAACATCTGCAGCTTTTAATGCCGCATCAAGGCCAACCATAGCTTCACAAGGTGGAGCAATTAAATAGGCAATAGCTTCACCTTCATTAATTTCCGCCGATTTAGATAAAAAACGACCGGATCGAGAAATTACATGTGCAAAGTATGGTATTGAACCATCTTCATTAGCACTGATAAAACTAGCTTCTTCTGTAATTACATGTACTGCGGTTTCTAAGCCACTAGTAATTTCTGCCGGACTTGGACCGGCTAAAATCCCGATAACTTCACCAGCTAATTTAGTAGATGCGTTACCTGCACCACCATAAAAGCTTTTAGCATAAACAACATCAACTTCTGCGGTTTTTGTAGCTTCATCCAAAGCAACATATGTAACATCATCACAGTCTGCCGTAATGAGGCCCAATGATCTTTGAGCACTTGTCAAACCTAATTGCGTTGCAAGTCCGGCATCCACATTAGGAATAATTTGTACGCTCAATACGTTAGCACCTAAACGTTGATTTTTCACAAACGTCCCTCCTTTACCTATTTCAATTCAATACCGGATTTTTTCTTTTCCAACATGTTTTTAATAATATCTGCAATATAGGCACCTGCTTCTACAGCCGGTGTACCACCTTTATGTATATTAGACACTACAGTACGTCGAGATTCAGGCATTCCTACGGTAGGTCGATATGCTATATATGCACTCATTGATTCAGCTGTTACCAAGCCTGGGCGTTCGCCCACAAAGAGACATACCACATCAGCATCACTAATTTCGCCGATTGGATCCATTGCCGGTACACGACAATACTTAACAAATAAAACCTTATCAAAATCGAGATTGTATTTTTTAAGGCCCTGCTTTAAAGCCGGAATAACATCACGAATATTTGCTTCAATGGCTGCTGAACTTAAGCCATCACCTACAACGACTTGAAGTTTGGCACCTTTTTTGACATTCTGTTTAATAATTTCGGTATTGGCTTCGTCAAAGATTCGACCATGATCCGGTCTCGTAATATATTCATCTTTATTTTTGCATACCGTTCGAACCGGAATAAATCCCATTTCTTCAACCAATTCAGGATTAACATCTGAGAATACCGCATCTTGAGCAGCTGCATGATCCGCCCGGAAGCGCAAAACCGACTGTGTTTTATATCGGGTTCCGCAACGGCCTACACCCAACCGTGCAGCCGTATAACTTTTCATTTTCAAATAACCTTCTCTATCATGCGGATTATCTACTAACAATTGCTTCTTTAAATCGACTTCTGAAATATCCGGTAGAAATTCATTTGAAATAATATTACTCCCGACAGAATCGCCTAACTTATTTACTTCTTTGGTCCGTTTGGCAGGTTCAACGCTATCTAATCCTTTAGCTTTTACTAACTCACCTAAAATAGATTCAATCATCCCTTTTAATTCTGTTTCATTCATCCTTATCACCTCGCTTATTTCAAGAATACAGATGCATCGCCTGCTATTGGAGTCAATTTACCATTATCCATAAAGCCCATCTTTTCCAACCAAATTTCAAATTCTTTAATGGGACGTAAATTAAACATATCGCGAATTGTTGCCGTTTCATGAAAACCGGTAGTTTGATAGTTCAACATAATATCGTCAGCATGTGGAATACCCATGATATATGTACAACCTGCACTTGCTAAAAGTATTGTCAGGTTTTCCATATCATTTTGATCCGCTTTCATATGATTGGTGTAACATACATCACAGCCCATAGAAATACCGGTTAGTTTACCCATAAAGTGATCTTCTAAACCGGCACGAATAACTTGTTTAGAGTCATATAAATATTCCGGTCCGATAAAACCAACTACTGTATTTACGATATAAGGGTCAAATTTTTTAGCAAAGCCATAGCATCTTGCTTCCATTGTTACTTGGTCGGCTCCGTTATGTGCATCTGACGATAATTCGGACCCCTGTCCTGTTTCAAAATACATTACATTAGGTCCTGCTACACGACCTTCTCTTAAAGCCAATGCTTTTGCTTCTTCCAACGTTGCAGCATTAAGACCGAAAGCAGTATTACCTTTTTCAGATCCCGCTATAGATTGGAACACCAAGCCTGTTGGTGCACCTTGACGAATTGCTTCCATTTGAGTCGTTACATGTGCCAATACACAGGTTTGAGTTGGAATATCCCATTCACTTCTGAACTCTTCAAATTTATGTAGAATTCTTTTTACACTTTCCACTGAATCATCAACCGGATTTAATCCAATTACGGCATCACCGATGCCATAGGATAAACCTTCCATAACCGATGCCATGATACCGTCAATATTATCAGTTGTATGGTTAGGCTGTAATCGAGCCGAGAATGTACCTGGTCTACCGATTGTTGTATTAGCCGTTTTTTCAATACGAATTTTTTTCGCTGCAACGATTAAATCCATATTTGACATGAGCTTACATACAGCCGCAATCATTTCAGCAGTCAATGCGCGTCTAACAAACTTAATATCATTATCCGTAGTGGTATCAGATAATAACCATTCTCTTAATTCTTCAACGGTCCAGTTCTTAATAGAATCAAAAATTCGAGTGTTAACCTGATCAATAATAATTCGTGTTACTTCATCTTCATCATAAGGTACAACAGGATTATTAAATAAGTCGTTTAGCGTAAGTTGTGCTAAAACTGTTTTTGCTGCTACGCGTTCTTCAGCAGAAGCCGCCGCTACTCCGGCCAACTTATCCCCTGATTTTTCTTCATTAGCCTTGGCCAATACTTCCTTCACAGAGCCGAACTCATACGTATTACCAAAGAGTCGAGTCTTTAAAATCATGCTTCCATCACTCCTTCTAATTAAAAACAAGTGTTTTGATAATGACCGGCAATACATTACCTCCGGCCACAGGCGTACCAATATCTATATAATCACCGTTTTCGGCGACAATAGAATCAATGCAAACAAACGGACTTTTTTCCGGTAACATAGAATATATGCTATTGCCCAAAGCTTTCGCCATATCTTCAGTCACAATAATCAATAAGGGAAATCCGGCTTCTCGTAATTTTGCTACCCCTTCTGTAATTCCCATTGCATAGCGCTGAATATCTGCAAATGACGGAGATTTTATTCCTTGAAAAGAAAGGGCCACATTTGTTAATTGATTATCATCCGTTAGATACCAATCTAATTTACTACGAATTTGAGCGGCCAATTCCGAAGCTTTTAATTGTTCATCCTCTTTAGCAAGTTTTAAAACCGGCACATTTTTTATAGGTAAAATTTCATCCGTATAACTGATAGTTGAGCCACTAACTTCTGCCGTATGAGAACCGGCACCAACCACTGTTGCCCGTATTGTTTCTACTGTGTCAAGCACATGACATTTGGTAAAAAATAATGAATTTTTTATACGATTGCCCAATAATAATCCAATATCACCATATTGAAACCAATCTGTAACGTTATCAGCCTTTATACAATCAGCAACACCGCCGGAAAAAGTAACTGCATTAACATCTGTCTTTATTTTTAAGTCATGATGTGTAATTAACAGATTATAGAATGGCGTTTCTTCGCCTAATCCTATAGATTGTTCCAATGCGTTCACCAATTCATCTATAATAGGCATCAAGTCCTCCGGCACCACATGATTACCAACTGCTAAAGATAAATGCTTTTTCTCTATAATTTCTAATATTTTAGGTGCTATATATGTAATAGTATGACTATCGGAATCTATCTTAATAAGCCTGCCACCAATATCGAAGCAAGCTGTATCAACAACATCGCCGGCTCTAAACATTGCCAGATTACTAGTACCTCCACCTATATCAAAATTAACTATATTACCTCTATGTTCACGTGATAAGGTTTCAGTTCCGGCCCCTTTACCGGCAATTATACTTTCCAAATCAGGACCGGCCGTAGCCACTACAAAATCTCCGGCATATCCGCTTAAAGCCTGTAATACTTTTGATGAATTAGATTTTCGAGCTGTTTCACCGGTTATAATGACTGCGCCCATTTTTATATCATCCTTAACAATGCCGGCCTTATCATATTGTAAAGCTACGAATTCTTTTATTTTATTTTCGTCAATTTCAACTTGATTAATAAGCGGAGTAAAAATAATATCACTTCGATAGATAACTTTTTTATCGGAAATTTCTATTCGCGGTACCGTAAACGCAGATGCAAAATTCTCTACGGTCAACTCTGATAAAATAAGCTGTGTTGTGGATGTCCCTAAGTCAATCCCTACCGTCAATAGTGTTTCTTTATCCATGTGGCCTCCTTTCTTAACGATACAAAAAAGGCGCTTAAGCATAAGAAATAAAAATCATTCTTTGCTTAAGCGCCTTTGCCTTCGCTATACAACTACATCGTTGCTTTTTTGAAATCGAAAATATACTTTTGTCCCCGATTTACCGGACTCAATATTTAATTTACCTTTTAATTTATCTTTGACGTATCCATTGATGATAAGAAGCCCTAAACTATCAGCTTTGACAGTCTTAGTATCAAATCCACAACCATCATCGGATACCTCAATATAAATTTTAGAGTCTACTATTTTACCGATAATCTGCACTTTTCCTGACTGATTAGGTAAATATGCATGATCAAAAATATTTTGTAATAATTCATTTACAATCAAAGAGATTGTAACAACTTGGTCAGTTGTTACGTATATTGAGTCATCTACATGCATAAATATTTCAATATCTCTGAAATTTCCAAACATATGATGGAAATTATGGATGACTGTAGTTAACGTTTGTTTTAACGAAGTATAACTGTCAACTTGTTTAGAAAGTAACTCATGAGTTGACGCAATCGTCATAATACGCGATATGCTATCATGCAACACTTTCTTCGTTTCGTCTGACTGAGCCCTCCGTTCTTGTATCTTCAATAAAGATACTATTGACTGCAAGTTGTTCTTTACACGATGATGAATTTCACGAATAGCAACTGCTTTTAATACAAGTTCTTCTTCTCGCTTTTTTACCTCTGTTGTATCCTGAATAATCACAACTAAACGCTGCTTATTTTTAATCCAACTGTACTTAATCGTAAAATAATACTGCAAATAATGGGTCTCCACATCAAAAAACCAATTACTTGATGAGCGTTCTGCACGAAATTTAATATAATCAAATGTATAATAGTCTAATGTTAAATTATCATAAAATAAACCAATTATTTCATCTTGATAACCCAATTTTTTATACAATTGCTTTGCTTCTTCATTGGCCGTTATTAAATAACCATCGCCATCGAAAATAAGGACATTTTCAGATAATCGATCTACGAAAAAGTTCTGTGCCTCTTCTTCCGCACTCATAATAGTACTTGGCTTTAAATCATTAGAAGTGGCCATTCCAGGCGTTCCTGCATCAGTTTCTACAATTAAAACACCGATAGTTTTGTCCAATAATTTTATGGGGTAAATATTTTGTGTAATTAGTTTTCCTTCTTGAGATACCGCAATAAGCCCTAATGTATTTAAACCGGTTGCAATAGATCGTAAAACACCTGGTTCATTTTCCAATAAAGCATCTAATCCTACTACCGTCTTTTCATACATAGACGGCTTAATTAAAGGCTGTCTATGATATACCACTAAAGCAGATTTCGTTACTTCATTATAAATGTCAATAAATACATCTGCATCAGGATATAATAACGAATCAGCCAAATGATATATAACTTGTACTAATTCTTTAACTTCATCCGCAGTTAAGTCCGAATAGGTATCACACAGTTTGCGTAAAATTGCTTCATCCGGATTAGCTATATCTAACGCCATATCATTCACTATCCATTATAATTAATTCAGCAATTTCACTCATTTTAGAGCGTCTATCCATACTCAAGCGGCGTAATTTTTTATAGGCTTCATCCTCAGTAATTTTTAAATCACGGCACAGAATTCCTTTAGCCTTTTCAATTACTTTCCGTTCTTCTAAACGAAGCTTTAATCCCTCAATTTCTTGTTCTAAATTTTCAGTTTGTTGCCCCTTAGCGATTGCTACTTCAATAGTCGGAATAAGAGATTTTTCATCAATTGGTTTAATTAAATAGCCTGTTGCACCAAGCTTTTTCGCTTTTTCTGTATTTTCAAAATCTCCATAAGCAGTTAAAAATACTATACTGCTCGCCAATTTATCTTGCGCAACTTTTTTTGCTGCCTTTAAACCATCAAGTACCGGCATTTGAATATCCATCAATACTAAATCCGGTTTTACATTACGGCAAATCTCTACTGCCTCAAAGCCATCGGCTGCTTCGCCGCTTACTTCATAGCCTGCATCTGTTAAGATATCTTTAATATCTAAACGAGTTATTGGCTCATCATCGACAATAACTATTCTTCCTCGCATAAGTAGGTCTCCTCGATTTCTTAAGTTCTGGTAATTTCACAACCTAATGCAAATTTTAAAATATTTCGTAGCCCGTCCACAACAGCTCGCAACGCCGTTTCAACGGAACTAACATCACCATAAATAACCACCGATCCGGAGAATCGGTCTACAAAACCAATTTTAACATCACCACTTTTAGTTGCTATATCAACAGCGATTATAGCTGCTTCTGCCGGTGTTATTGTTAAAATCCCAAGTGCATTGTATACATCACTGGGTAATCCCAACTTGCCATAAATCTCCTTAGCCGGATTGGCAATAATATGGGCTAGCGTTATCTGTTTCCCAGGAACGTATTCTTGAATCATACGCTGTTTTTCTTCCATAGCCACACCTTTCCAGCATTACCTTATCAGACTGACGGTTAAGCAATTTGATTTAAAATATTTTTAATATCATCTGCCGTAGGTATTCTTGGATTAGCAGCTGTACATGCATCAGCTAACGCAGCTTTTGCAATAGCATCACCGCTCTCCATAATTTCACTACGATTAAACCCACAATCAGTTAATGTTAAAGGCATTTTCAGAGTACTCTGTAAATGCTTAATCTGCCGAATTAAAGCAGCCACTCCGATTCTCGGATTTACACTAGTTGTCGCTTTAACAATATTCGCCAATCTAGTATATTTCTTAGCAGCATATAAATCTTTGTTTTGATAATCACCATTATACGCCACAATATGCGGCAATAAAATAGCATTGATTCGTCCATGCGGTACATGGAATCTACCGCCGATAGCGTGTGCCATACCGTGATTTAATCCCAAGTTCGTCAAATTAAATGCCATACCGGCCATACAGGAAGCCACATGCATCTGTTCTCTGGCATAACTATTCGTACCGTTCGAAAATGCTTCCGGCAAATATTCAAACACTAATTGAATTGCATATTCAACTAATACTTTTGCCATAACATTTTCATTCAATGATACATAGGATTCAATTAAATGAACTAAAACGTCCATGCCTGTATCAGCCGTAATACTAGGCGGTACACTCATTACTAAGCGAGTATCTAAAATTGCAATATTAGGTTGTATTTCATCGGTAACAATCGGATATTTTGTTCCTGTTTCCAGCATTGTGATTACTGAAAAATTTGTTACTTCTGAACCGGTACCACTTGTGGTCGGTACAGCAATAAACATTAAATCTTTATTGGCTTTAACGCGATTGCCGAAATACAACATAGCTTTCCCCGCATCAATAGCAGATCCGCCACCTACTGAAATAATTGCATCAGCATTTGATTCTACTAAGTGACTTACACCGGCAGCGACTACTTCAGTCGGCGGATCCGGAACAATATCACTAAAAATCTCTACTTCAGCAAAGTCTAAGTTCTCCGTTACATGTGAAATCATTCCAGACTGAACCATAAATGGATCCGTCACTATGAAAACCTTTTTTACAGGGAGATCACGAAGACCTTGCAACGCATCTTCCCCTACCCATAGTGTCGTAGGAAATTTAATTTTCTGCATACATGTTCTCCTGCTTAACAAATAAAAAAAGAAGCCCTCACGGAATACACCCTCCGTTTAAGCTTCATTGCAAACCATGCACGCCATTGTACACGAAAATCTTATAACAATAATTTATACTTAACCAAAAAAAATGTCAATAAAAATTACGTATTTCAATTATGCATAATATATATACTATTTCAAATTTTCTCCGATTTATACCTAAATTAGCAGTTATTTTAACTTGTTCTCTCTTTGACTATGATATAACACCCGATGACAAAAGGGTTCTTTACACTTATAACAAAAGGGCATGGAGTACTAGCTCCATGCCCTTTTCCTATTTTTGAACTAATGTCACACTCCACTGTGCTGTGCTCTCTCATCATTGAACGACTAACATTAGTCCATCAATAGACGCACGTCTCTGTGCAAGACAGATTAATACATGCCGGTTTATTTTCTGCATTAATTCCAGTGAAGTACTACAATGCCACAAAAACAACATCCTGTCTTACCTCGAAACAGCATGTGTAATGAAATCCGCGAAAGACCTGACTTAGGCAAAAGCCATCACAGTGGCGGGACCGTGTTAGATTCTCACTAACTTCCATCGTCAGATTTCATATTTCTATTAATCTAAAAGCAATAATAACATATCTTAATCAATTCTGCAAGAACAGGATAATCCCAATAATTATTTTATATTTTTGGTCTTAGCATTATGAAATACTTCAGCACTTCTGGTATAAAATATATCTTCCATACCTTGTTTAGTGTTTAAGTATCTTGCTAAAGCATAAAAATAGTCTGATAATCGATTAACAAACATAACCAACTCTCCCGGTATTTTCGCGGTCATCTGTAATCGAACTATTCGTCGTTCGGCCCGTCTTGCAATCGTCCGTGCCATGTGAATCATACTGGCCTCACGAGTTCCACCGGGCAAAATAAAACGATTAATCTCCGGTGATTTAGCCGTATACTCATCAATTCGGGCTTCCAACCATGATATAGCATCAACAGGTAAAGTTATTTCTCGATTTAACGACTCCGGAGTTGCTAAATCAGTACCTACATCAAATAAGAAATGCTGTAAATGTTGTAATTCATTTTTTTCCTCGAATAAAGACGAATCAAATTGCGATATAGCATAACCAATCCACGAATTTAATTCATCAATAGTACCATAGCTATCTACTCGATCTGAATCTTTTGATACTGCAATACCGCCCACTAAACGGGTCATCCCCTTATCGCCGGTTTTAGTGTAAATTTTCATAGTAAAGCTCCTTTCTCATTACATGGTATATATATCATTGAAATACCGGTAATTATAGAGAATATTATGAGAATCACTAATTTTTCCTCATTAAAAATCCTCTTTCAAAGCCACTATGCTTTATTTACACTTCATTGTGTTAACTTGATAATACAAATAAGCCTCATTTTTGTCAATTTACTAATTATCATAGATTGCTGACTATTTACATTTATTTAAAAATCCTGTATCTTAAAACTACATACAGTAAACTCTTGCTTAACATTCCTTTTTATTATACACCGTTAATAAGGAGTGTTTTTATGAAAAAAATTATGTTTGTTGGCCCCAGTGGTGTTGGTAAAACAACTCTAACACAGCGAATTGAAGGTGTTGAAATCGTTTACGCAAAAACACAAACGGTTCAATTTCATGACGATATTATTGATACGCCGGGTGAGTTTGTCCAACATAGACTTATGTACAACGCCCTTCTAGTTACTGCTGCAGAGGCTGACATTTTAGGTTTTCTCATTTCCGCAAAGGAAAAAGAGCAAATGTTTCCTCCGGGATTTGCCAGTCTATTTAATAAGCCTGCTATCGGTATTATCACAAAAATGGATTTAATAGATGAAAACGATGATATTGAATTTATTAAAAATCAACTTGTAATGACCGGAGCTTCACCAATTTTTAAAGTAGGCATCAATAGTGACAAAGGTATTCAAGATCTTTTAAACTATCTCAATACCTTAGATAAATAATAATGAACGGAAAAGGAAGTGCTTAAATCTTGGCACTTCCTTTTTTACACTCTATTTATGCTAAAAATATTCTTTTCAAATAAAACCGGCCCAAAAGTTTCAATAATTGCCCTATTATATCTAAATATCTAAAATTTTCACTATACAAATATTCCAATTTACGTTATAATTACATTGGAAGAATCAGATTTAATATGACAGTTTTATCAGCATCAATTTCTAATGAGACTGTCTCAAATATAGGGAGGTATTTATGAAGTTTTTATCATCAACAGTAACAACGGGAATTTCTTTTGGATCCGCCTTGGCCATGGTGATTAGCTATGCCAACTGGCATTCCATCCCTTGGGCAATTCTTCACGGCCTATTCGGATGGTTTTACGTTATATATTACGCTTTATTCAAATAGATCCCCCTTAATCCCACTCCTAAAGAAGGAAGGCATTGCCAATACCGAGCGGCAATGCCTTCCTTCTTTTTACTTTATTATTTCCTGACCATATCAGATGGGGTGAACACCCTCAATTACTTACTGTTCTTGACTTGTAAAACCACCGCTTTACTTGCTATACTATTCATATAAGAAGTCGTTAGAGTAAGATGCTGGGACGATGATTGTCCGATGGCGTTCATTACTTGACGACTCTTTTTTACGTAGAAGAACCGTGATTCCAGTTTAATGGGCAAAGTAATTAATAAACCACACAATACAAGGTACCGCAAACAAGTCTACCAAGAAGGCGCCACATAGTGGCACAATGAGAAAAGCTTTAGTAGATGGACCGTATTTTTCAATAACGGCTTTCATATTCGCCATCGCGTTTGGCGTAGCACCCAAACCATGACCGGCCATGCCGGCACACATAATAACCGCATCATAGGATTTCCCCAAAACCGGGAATGCCACGAATATATTATACACAATCATGAAAATAACTTGCGACATGAGGATGACAATCATCCGCAATGCCAAGTCGGCCAGTTCCCACAATTTAAGGGTCATGAGGGCCATGGACAAGAAGATGCCAAGACACACGTCGCCAATAAGCCCAATGGTCGGATTATGCAATTCAACAAGATTAAATTTGTCGTTGATATTGCGTAATAAAACGGCAAAGAACATCCCGCCCACATAGTTAGGTATAGCAAAGCCGAAAGTACTTTTTACGAAAACGGCTAATTCCATGCCCACGACCATACAGATAGCGATGATAAAACCATGCAGCAGGAATACATGAGCTGCCACTTCTTCACTCACTTCCTTGCCCTCTTCGATTTTTTCAACCGTTAACGCTTCATTCACACTGGTTGTATCCGGACCTGCCACTTGCTCTATCTCTTGAGCTAAACCGGCTGTTTTACCTTCTTCCGCTAATTCTTCGTTTTCAGTGGAGCGCAGATTATATTTATTAAGAAAAAATCTAGCGAGAGGTCCACCAATTACACCGCCGGCCACAACGCCAAAAGTAGCAGCCGCCATGGCCACCGCCGTAGCTCCGTAAACGCCCATAGCTTCCACTTCCGGACCAAAGGCTCCGGCATTACCGTGACCACCTTCCATGGATACGGCGCCCATTAAAACGCCCAGTAGCGGATCAAGACCGAGCACTTTGGACCAAGAAACACCAATTACGTTCTGCATAAGGGACAAAAAAGCACATAGAGCCCAATAATAAAATAATAACTTGCCACCTTTTTTCACCAGTTTAAGACTCGCTATAAGCCCAACGGTAGCGAAGAATGCCAGCATAAACGGCGTTTGCAATATAGTATCCATTTTAACGTTTAAAATATTCGTCTCATGTAGCACTAACATAATCAGGGAAAACAACAATCCACCGGCTAGCGGTGCGGGAATACAGAATCGACTCAAAAAGCCAACTCGATTGACAATAATGCGTCCCAATAAGAGTAGGAAGATTGCCAGCGCCAATGTAGCAATCATATCAAGCTCAATTACCGGAATCCCTTGATCCATAAAAAAGTTCATACTTTCGCCTCCTAGCCAAAACAATATCATTATGGCTAACACCCTATTTACATGTAAGCAGCGGCCCCACCCGGCCGCCAAAGGCTATAGTTATTATGTTAAAGGCTACTATGCTACGGCTCCCCGGATACTACAATTAGTACTATAGCTGACAATCCGACTTCTTTCCACGCTACAAGGGTACTCATAATAAAGCACACCAAATGCTTATCATAATGCGCACCAAAATACTCACAATTTTAAGTATTCGTTATAAATTTAAATTCTCCTGCTACGAATTACGTATAACTCAAAAATATAGAATATATAATTTTTAATCATAGTTCCTACAAAAAAAACCACCGCAGTCTATGAACTGTGGTGGTTTTTACTTTAAACAGGACAATCTCTTCCCACACCTTAATGCGCAAAGTAATTAATAAACCATACGATACATGGTAAGGCAAACAAGTCAATTAAGAAGGCGCCGCAAAGTGGTACGATTAAGAATGCCTTAGTGGATGGGCCGTATTTTTCAGTAACAGCCTTCATATTAGCCATAGCGTTTGGCGTAGCGCCCAACCCGTGACCGGCCATACCGGCACACATAATCACCGCATCATAGGTTTTGCCCAATAATGGGAATACAGCGAATAAGCAGTAAACAATCATGAACACAACTTGGGCACCTAATACGATGAGCATTGGAATCGCTAAATCAATGAGTTCCCACAATTTAAGGGTCATCAAGGCCATGGATAAGAATACACCTAAGCAATAATCGCCGATTAAATTAATTGTTTCCGTATGAACTTTAACCACATGGAGTTGGTCGTTAAGGTTACGTAAAATTACGGCGAAGAACATGGCCCCCACATAACTTGGAAGTGCTATCCCTAAAGCGCCTTTGAGCCAGCCGGCCACAGCCAAACCTACGGTCATACAAACAGCAATAATAGCTGAATGAGTAAACAACGAATGAGCCGACACTTCCGATTCAGCGTATTCACTCTCCTGTTTAGCCGTTTTGGCTACATTGGCATCATCGGAACTAGCAGTTGAAGTTGTTTTACTACCGGTGGATCCTACGGTACCACCCTCAGCCAATTCTATCTTTTCTGTGGAGCGCAAGTCATATTTATTTAAAAGATACTTGGCAATCGGCCCACCGATTAAACCACCGGAAACAAGACCAAAGGTGGCAGCCGCCATAGCTACCGCTGTAGCCCCAAATACACCCATCGCTTCTACATTCAGGTCCGAAGGCACCGGCGGCTCCATGGCCGCCTTCCATGGAAACAGCCCCCATCAATACGCCCAGTAACGGATCAATGTCTAAGAGCTGTGCCAATGACACACCAATCACGTTTTGCATCAAGGATAAAAAGCCGCAAAGGAGCCAGTAGAATAATAGCAGTTTGCCGCCCTTTTTCACAAGCTTAAGACTGGCAATCATCCCGATGGTGGAGAAAAAAGCCAACATAAACGGTGTTTGCAATAAGGTATCCATCTTAATAACTAAGATATTCGTTTGGTGAAAAATTAACATTAATATAGAAAAAAGCAACCCGCCGGCTACCGGAGCCGGAATACAAAAGCGTCCTAAAATACTGATGCGATTAACCATTACGCGACCTAAGAGTAACAGCAAAATCGCTAATGCCAATGTGGCAATCATATCCAGCTTAATAACCGGACTCCCTTGTTCCCATAAAAATGTCATAGTTTCGCCTCCTGAATAACAATGCCTTGCAACTCACAGAATAAAAAATAATGCATTTTAAGTATACAATATATTACTTCTACTCATCTACATGATTCTCCTGCTTTTTGTATACAAAAAGGCAAAATATAGACTATAAAAAAAGAACCCGCTTACAATAAGCCGGCTCCTATGAAAATTAAATCCAAGAAATTAAGTCTATTAAAATTAAGTCCATGAAATTAAGTCTATAAAAAGCAGAAACAGCATCCTCTTTCTGCTCCAGAACGAGAATGCTGTCAATTGTTACACCAAATAATACACTTAACGCAACCAAGTTGTCTACACGCGGTAAGCTTTGCCCCCATTGCCATCGGTAAATGGCTTGCGGGTCACTAAAACCGAATGCTTCTTGCAAGTCTTTAACGGAGTATCCGCTTTTAATCCGTAAAGCCTGAATCTGGGCGCCTGTTGCTACCATATCAATTGCGGGGAACATCTTCATAATAGTCGCCTCCTACCAATGAATGACCAAGTACCATTTGTTGATTCGCTTGTTAAGTTACCTTTTTATTATAGCGTAAAACCGTATTTTTGTCATTAAACTGCAAGTTCAAACGATGATAGTTGTCCTACCGCAATAAAAGCGTTGTTTTTTCAAAACCCTGAGGCGTTATCTTTATTTAGTTCCTATTATTTACTGTCTATTATTTAATGCCTATCATTTGCTTTTTTTAATCTTATCATAGTTAAACAAGATATTAAGCACCACAGCGGTCAAAGCACCTACTACAATACCACTTTCCAGTAGGATACGCACGGACGACGGAAACTGAGCGAATAAATTTGGCGTTACCGTCACGCCCAGGCCCAATGTAATGGAGCAAGCCGCAATAAGCATCGTGTTCGAATCGGTAAGATCCGCTTTGCCCAACATACGAATGCCGGCCGCACACACCATACCGAACATGGCAACCATGGCACCGCCCAATACAGACGTTGGAATAATCGTTGCCAAAGCGGCGAATTTAGGCACCAAGCCCAATACGACAAGCATAATACCGCATACTACGATTACCGTGGTTTTGCGTACTTTGGATAATTCCACGAGCCCCACATTTTGTGAAAACGTGGTATACGGGAAGGAGTTAAAAATACCGCCTATAATGGAAGCCAAGCCTTCCGCGCGATAGCCGTGAGCGAGATCTTGCGGTGTTAATTTACGATTGCAAATTTCACCTAAGGCCAAGAACACACCGGTCGATTCCACCATACTTACCATGGCCACAATGGTCATAGTCAAAATAGCGCTGGCGTGGAATGTGGGTAGGCCAAAGTAAAACGGTTGTGGAATATGAGCCCACGTAGCTTCCGCCACCGGCGCAAAGTCAACCATACCTAAGAAGAAGGCCGCTATTGTGCCCGCAATGAGTCCCAGCAATACGGAAATGGCTTGAATATATCCTTTGAAAAGGCGATTTAAAATAAGTATGAAGGCCAACACGGCAAAACCGAGGCTCAAATTCATAACACTGCCAAAATCCGGGCTGCCAAGGCCGCCCGCTAAATTATTCATAGCTACGGGAACCAAGGTAACGCCAATAACAGTTACTATAGAGCCGGTGACTACCGGCGGGAAGAACCGCACTAATTTACCAAACCAATGCGAAATAATAAACACAATAAGACCGGATGTAATGATGGCCCCGTAAATAGCCCCAAGGCCCAGCTCTTTACCAATGGCAATCATAGGAAATACGGCCGTAAAGGTACAGCCCAGCACTACCGGTAAGCCGATGCCGAAAAAGCGATTACGCCACACTTGAAGCAGCGTCGCAATCCCTGACGTCAATAAATCGGCCCCAATTAAATAGGCAATCTGCATAGTCGTCAGATTTAAACTGCTGCCCACGATAATCGGTACGATAACAGCACCGGCATACATGGCCAATACATGTTGCAAACCTAAGAAAAAAGTTTGACTTTTACGTAATTCCATTATTCTGCCTCCTTCGGCTGACGCGCTTTTAATTCTACCGCCATTTTGCCCTTACCTTTACCATCCGGACTGCCATGCGTATAGCCGACTACGTCAAAATATTCGGCACAAGCATCGGCAATGGTCTCGTAATCTTCGTTTTTACTCTTCGTACACGTTGAAATATGCACCACATCCACACCTTTTTTGCGAAGGGTTTCCAGCTTTTTCGTTAAATCACCGCCGGAATGGCTAAATCCGACTAATTCAATCTCTTCCCCTTCATAGCGGGCAAAGGAATCTTTCTTACCCATGAATGCCCCTAAACAACCGCCGCAAGAGCAACGCTGCATCGTATCTTCATTGACTAAAATAGCTATTTTTTTCATATATCCACCTGCGTTTCTTACAATCAACTTAAACTTTAACAATTATTTAAAACATCTGAGTAATTCTAAAACCTAATTATCTTAGTTTTTCTAATCGACTTAAAACTTTTACTTCACAAATCGTGAAATTATTGTTTAAATCACACTTTTTCGAAGATATGTCAAATACCCTTTACTCATAAATAAGACATATTTTTTCATGTATATACGAACAAATTAACACATAATACCTGTATATTATATAACAATCCGCCTAAAATCGGTGTTGCTCCGGCTTCATTTTCAGCGGCTTTACTATTTAAATTATTCATAGTTAAAATCACTTTTATACATTGTTTTAATCTTGAAAAAAGCGTACAATACAAATATAAACACCGTTCAAATTATGTAAACATTAGGAGGTAAATCCATGGCTTATGCAACATTTCGAATTCCACACACCATCATTCATGGCGACGATGCCCTCACTCATCTCTCAAAATTAGAAGGCAAACGCGCTACAATCGTAACCGGTGGCAACTCCATGCGCAAATTCGGCTTTCTTGACGAAGCTAAAGCCCAACTTGAAAAGGGTGGTATGGAAGTTCAAATCATTGACGGCGTAGAACCGGATCCATCCATCAAGACTTGTATCGAAGGCGGCGCTAAAATGGCCGAATTCCAACCGGATTGGATTATTGCCTTAGGTGGTGGCTCCCCTATGGACGCAGCCAAAATCATGTGGGTATACTACGAATACCCTGGCTATGATTTCATGGAACTTGTGAAATTCAACTTCCCTAAACTACGCACTAAAGCTCGCCTCATCGGTATCCCATCCACCAGTGGTACTGCTTCGGAAATCACGGCTTTCAGCGTAATTACCGATACGGACAACAACATTAAATATCCATTAGTATCCCCTGATTTAGTACCGGATATTGCTTTATTAGACAGCCGCATTCCATCCAAAATGCCGCCGCTCATTACAGCGCAAACCGGTATGGACGTAATGACGCATGCTGTTGAAGCTTATGTATCTACAGCAGCCGATGATTTCACCGATCCATTGGCACTCCATGCTATTCAATTGATTTTTGAATATTTGGAAACAGCTTACCAGGAACCTGACAATATTAAAGCACGCGACAAAGTACATAACGCCTCCACTATGGCCGGCATGTCCTTCACCAACTGCTCCTTAGGTATCGTTCACAGTATGGCTCACAAAATCGGTGGTGAATTCCACTTAACTCATGGCGAAGCTAATGCTATCTTGTTACCATACATCATTCAATACAACAAAAAAGCTACCCAGAAATATGCTCAATTGGAAGGTATTCTCGGTATTGAAAACCTTGAACGCGCCATCTGGAACCTCAATAAACGCTTAGGCTTAAGCAAAACGATTAAAGATGGTTTAAATACTGTTATTCCGGAAGACAAATTCTTAGCCGTTCTCGATCGTATGAGCGAACGCGCTCTTGAAGACGCTTGCACGTTGACTAACCCACGTAAACCAACCGTAGAAGATATTAAGAAAATCTACGAAGCAGCTTACTACGGTAAGGATGTAAACTTCTAAGATACGTATTACTTATCGGGTATATTACCTAACGGGTATGTCTGCCCCTATTATTTAGTTAGGTCTATATATCCGGCAGCACTTAACTAGGCATTATTTAGGGAGATGAGCATACGTCACTATGCTCAGTTATCTAATTACTTCCGAATTCCAAATAAAATAATGCAACAAACGCGGTTTGACCGAAAGGTACAAACCGCGTTTTCATTTGATGAGACAAACTTATGTAAAGCACAAAACTAATTTTTCCCCAAAATCAGCCGTTAACTCCTACTTTTTGAACAATGTAATCCATAAACGTTTTCATTGTTTCCCATTTAGAGTTGTTGTTACGATATACAAAGCAAACCTGAAGATTTAACGGTTTGGCTAATGCATAGATACCATCCTTAATGCCAAGTGCATCCAATAAATGACGGGAAATCAAAGACCCCGCTTCATTGCGCTGACAATAATCAATCATGGCATACGGATTAGATAAACGTACCAAATGTGGTAAGGACTGACGTCCTTCTTCCGAGAAGTAGGATTTCAAACGATGGCTCATGAAATATTTTGGTGGATACATAACCATTGGATAATCCAACAATTCTTCAGTGTTCAATACTTTACCGGCCGGTAATTCGCGCTTAGGCGCATAATAAACTACAGAATCTTCACGGATAGCAATACTTTCATAGCTACTCATATCTTTATTATTTGGCAAGTAGCAAGTACCAATGTCAATGCGGTTTTCACGCAAATCCAGTAACATTTCTTCTTCTTCCATGTCATAAATGGAAATAGAGAAATTGGGGTTAGTCTGTTGAAAATACGATACATGCGCATTCATACGCACATCACCGATACTCCGCAAAATACCTACGTTGAGCATAGGCCGTTCTAACTTATTGGCCAAACGAATGCTATGAATAGCACGTTCCAGTGTTTCAATAATATGCTCTGCTTCCGGTAAGAATTTCTCACCTTCCGCTGTAAGGCGGCTACCACGGGTAGAGCGAGCTATTAATTTTACACCAACTAAACGTTCCAGTTTTTTCATCTGCGCACTAAAAGCAGATTGTGTAATATTAGCAGCTTGAGCAGCTAACGTGAAGTTACCCATTTTACTATAGGTTATAAAACTTTGTAACTCTTGCAGAGTAGGTAGTTCATCCATCTTATCATCTCCTTTTCATGCATTACATATTCATACATTCATAATAAGTATAAAATTCCCTCAACGACTGATGAAGGTAGTCTCTCTTCTTTAACCTTAGTATACCATGTATTGATTCAGTTAGAAAAGAGATATGTACAAAAATTTTATAAATTTATCGATACTTTCGAACATTAAATGATGACATTGGCGGTATTATTCAAAACATTTATTAGATAATTTTATTCATTCATTTATAAATCCTCTTAATCAACGAAAAATAACTATACCCAATCAAACAAGTATGGATATTTTGTGCTATATCCCCTATAAGTTACTTGATAATAATCTACGCATCACTTCTCATGATTTTTTCATGTTTATAAGATACAACGAATATTGAAAGTAGTTTTCTTTATAAAAATATTGAATAAAATTTGTGATAATGCAATTTTAAAACTTTCGTTTTTCACGCAATTTTATAAAAAATCTCAGAATTTTGTATTGATTTATAATACCATTCACTTGAAAAACA
Organism: Veillonella sp. CAG:933; assembly: GCF_000431435.1. NCBI lineage: Bacteria > Bacillati > Bacillota > Negativicutes > Veillonellales > Veillonellaceae > Veillonella > Veillonella sp. CAG:933. The sequence goes on along the minus strand of NZ_HF986232.1, from coordinate 25,503 downwards.
CATTCATCCTCATCATGAATACTTTTTGAATATTTATTAATTCATAACCTAAAGCAAAGTAAAATTCTTAGACTAAGAGCAATAAAAAGCGCACCTAATTGAAAATAGTCGATATATTTACTTCAAGTTAGCAGGAGTTTTCAAAAGGATAACAGATTGTCACTAACCTACCAATAACCTTATAATAACCTTATGATGACCGTATGACAACCTTATGATAACCTTGCAATAAACTGCAGATATTTAGGCAATATAAATTGACAGTTAGCCTCGTATATGCTATCATTATTGGGTATCTTATTAGGATACAGATATTATTTTTTTATTTTTACTATGAGGTGATAAACACATGGCAACGAGAAGAGAAGCACGCTTTAAGTTATGTCGTCGCTTCGGTGTGAACGTTTTCGGTCACTCCAAAGCTTTAAAGCGCGTAAAGAAAGACCAACGTCAGAAAAAAATGTCTGAATACGGTTTACAATTATTAGAAAAACAGAAAGTTAAAGCTTATTACAACTTGCTAGAACGCCAGTTCGTACGCTATTATGATAAAGCGAAAAAAATGCAGGGTGTTACCGGTGAAAACATGTTAGTATTGTTGGAATCCCGTCTTGACAACCTCGTATATCGCATTGGCTTCGGTAACTCCATCCGTCAAGCACGTCAGATGGTTAACCATGGCCACATTCTTGTTAACGGCCGTCGCGTAGACATTCCTTCCTACCAGTGCAAACCTGGTAATGTAATCGAACTTCGCGAAGCATCCCGTGACAACGAAATGTTCAAAACAAACTTCCAGGAACTTCGTTCTTTCGAACTTCCTTACATTACTAAAGACTTGGAAGCCTTCAAAGGTACTTTCAACCGTCTTCCTGAACGTTCCGAACTTCCTATCGAAGTTAACGAAACGCTCATCGTCGAATTGTACTCCAAATAATAAGTACTTTACGCAGAACGCAAAAGAGCAACAG
>NZ_HF986232.1:21007-24488 GCF_000431435.1 Veillonella sp. CAG:933 | reverse complement strand
CTTTTTTATTTTAAATTATTTTACTTCCACAATTTCATAACTTCTGGAACCGAGGCCCATTTGTTCAGCACGTTTCAGGGCCGCTTCCCAGTCCGTATTCGGCGAAATAGTATGGAAATGATCCCAACTCTTTTCTTCCGCTTCGTCAAGCATACTGCCCGGCATTGGTGGTTGCGCATTCACTTTATCGACACAAGCCTGATCGAGCGCTACGAGGTCATAGGATGCCATAATTCCTACATCCGGTACGATTGGCATATCATTTTCACCATGACAGTCACAATATGGCGATACGTCCATAACAAAGCTGATATGGAAACGCGGACGATTGCGAACGACAGCGGCTGTATATTCCGCCATTTTTTCACTCAATACGGTATTGGCTTCATCCCATTTCGGCGAAATAGCATCAACCGGACATACGCCGACACAGCGACCGCAACCTACGCATTTTTCTTCCGTAATGAAGGATTTGCCGTTCGTTACATGCACCGCATCATGGGCACAATACTGTTCGCATTTATGGCAACCTACGCAGATTTCCTGCTGCACGAAAGGTTTACCGGCACTGTGCTGTTCCATTTTGCCGGCACGGGAACCGCCGCCCATGCCAAGGTTTTTAATAACGCCGCCAAAACCGGCTGATTCATGACCTTTGAAGTGAGTCATGGAAATGATGATGTCTGCGTCCATCAAAGCTTTACCAATTTTAGCTTCTTTGACATACTTCCCATCCGGAACCGGTACCAATTCTTCATCTAAGCCTTTTAAGCCATCGGCGATGATTACATGAGCCCCCGTATTGTACGGATTAAAACCATTCTGGTAGGCCGATTCGATGTGATCGATAGCGTTTTTACGACCGCCTACATATAATGTATTGCAGTCTGTCAGGAACGGTTTACCACCTAATTCCTTAATAATTTTCACGATACGTGCTACATAAGGCAGTTTAATATAAGCTAAGTTTCCCGGTTCGCCAAAGTGCATTTTAATAGCTACATATTTATTGTTAAAATCAATTTTGTCCATGCCCGCACGGCGCACCAACCGTTCCAATTTGTCCAAAAGACTTTCTCCTACGCGTGTGCGCAACGATGTAAAATATACCTCTGACATACCTATGTCACTCCTTACCTGTTTACCTAAACGAATTTGCGGTCGTTACCCTACGACCTAACCTATATCTTTATTATACTCTATTTATTATCAGATAGGTATCAACTAAATATTTTTTATAAAAAACAGCCATGAGTCTTAACGATAATGAGGACTCATGGCTGTTTTAAGTATTCAGTTAATTCTTTTGCTTAATACTCATTTTAATAGAGATTTTATTACGATTCTTCACGTAATAAAATTAGCGTTTTAACGTTGTGCTAAGTATTCCTTTTAGCGATAGGCCACCCGTTCCGGCTGCATATCATGGAAATGAAGACGTTCTTTGGCTACTTTTTCCCATTCAGTGCCCGGTTTGCCGTAGTTTGCATACGGATCGATAGCAAGACCGCCACGTGGCGTAAATTTGCCCCATACTTCGATATATTTTGGCTCCATGAGCTTAATTAAATCCTTCATAATGATGTTTACACAGTCTTCGTGGAAATCACCGTGATTGCGGAAACTGAACAAATACAGTTTAAGCGATTTACTTTCTACCAGACGTTCATCCGGCACATAGGAAATGTAAATGGTCGCAAAATCAGGTTGCCCCGTCATCGGACAAAGACTTGTAAACTCAGGACAATTAAATTTTACAAAATAATCAATGCCCGGATGTTTATTGACGAATGATTCAAGCACTTCCGGTGCATAGTCCATAGGATACTTGGTTTGTTGACTGCCAAGGCCGTGTACGCCCTGCAGTTCTTCACTGGTTCTTCCGCTTGCCATTAACGGCACCTCCTTACACAGTTTTAATAGTAAAACTAATTACATAGTATAGAATTGGTAATTATTTAGAGTGCAATTTCATGTTTGTGTAGTTTGTATGCACCATAATTATTCGTATTATAAACGGCTGGCTTCATTCACATCAAGTATAGCTTCTTCATCGCCGGCAGCCGCTTCAGCTGTTTTAACAGTCTCTTTCTTAGATTGTACCACACCGAGCATGGTACCGGCATAGCGTTCTAAGCCGTTAACAATAAAAAAGCTCACTACTGCAGAAATGCCCTGCCCCACTAATAGTGAAGTTACGAGTAGTAAATACGGTAAATTCAAAATCGGTGCCAACCAAAGTGGCACTACCAAACTGGGAACCAATGTAATAAAGGGAATGACAATCCAATTACCGAGGCCGCGTTTTTTACCATACGCAATACCGCCGGCCGTCATAAGACCTACCAAGCAGCCACCGATGGCATCAATCGGCCCTAAACCGCCCATAAGCAAGTTACTCACCAAATTACCGATACCGAAGGCCAGTACGGAAAACGGGAATAAGGCGGCTAAACCGTATAAAGCCGTAGCAATACGCACTTGATACTGCCCGAAAGCAAATCCTTGCGTCATCATCATAATCACAATATACATGGCTAAACAAAGCCCTGAAATAGTCAGCTTTTTTGTTGTACTTAAAGTATTCATTTTTATAATCTCCTTAGTTTTATTTAAAGACAGGATGGTTACGAACTGTCTAACAGTAAACAGAGTAACAGGCGACACCTTGGTATCGCCTGTTACCGATACAAGCGCTATGGCACCCGGTAAGACGTCACATCACTTGTTAAAATTACTGTTGTCGTACATCTTATTTGAATTCATTGCACAAGCCGCGGAACATGGCAGCATCAGGTTTTACTACGTCATGAACCAAAGCACGTACATGAGAACCACCGTTAGCGGCAGCCATTGCTTTTTCGAAGGATGGTTTCGTCGTATCTTGGTAGATAAGACCGGTCAACAAGCCTTCATGTTCGCCCAATGTTTTAAGGGCAGCGGCACGATCGGTAGGATCATAGCCTTCAATCGTCGTTAAGGACGTTAAGTTTTCTTTGAAGTAATCATAACCGTTACGTTTGTTGTAGGTTACGCAAGGACTAAATACGTTGATGAAAGAGAACCCTTCATGCTGCATGCCTTGTTTAATCAATTCAACGAGTTCCGCACGATTAATCATGTAGCCTTGCGCTACGAAAGTAGCACCGGAGGCAATTGCTGTTTCACAAATTGGCAATGGAGATTCAAACGAACCATGTGGGGACGTTTTAGTTACAAAGCCAATATCGGAACGAGGGGATGTCTGACCTTTGGTCAAGCCGTAAACATGGTTATCCATAACAACGTAAGTAATATTTACATTACGTTTGAATGCATGAATCGTATGGCCCATGCCGATAGCGAAGGCATCACCGTCACCGCCGCAAACAACAACATTTAAATCTTCATTAGCTAATTTTACCCCTTGAGCATAAGGTAACGCACGACCATGAGTCGTATGAGCACCGTATGCATAGAAGTAACCACCAATACGGCTGGA
>NZ_HF986232.1:11885-20975 GCF_000431435.1 Veillonella sp. CAG:933 | reverse complement strand
GCCGATACCGGAGATAACGGCTAAATTATCCGGACTAATATCAAGCTGAGCTACCGCATCGGTAATGGCAGCCTGTACCCCATAGTGCCCACAGCCGGGACACCAGTTAGGGCGAATATCATTTCTGTAATCGGTCACTTGTGCCATATTATAAAACCTCCTTAATTGCTTTCTTCACATAGGTTGCTGTGAATGGATTACCATCATATTTTAAGCAACTATGGAGCTTACATTTATTAGGCATATTAATACGGAAAATATCAGCTAATTGAGCCGTTGCGTTTTGTTCGCAAATAACAACTTTTTTAGCTTTTTCATAGAATGGCATTAACTGTTCTTTAGGGAACGGTTTAATCAAGCGAAGTTGTAAGTGGTTAACTTTAACACCTTCAGCTTCAAGTTCAGCTGCTGCTTCTTCAATAGCGCCACGGCTGGAAGCAATACCGATTACCAATACATCACATTCATCATGTTTTGCATTGTTAAGGAATGGTTCATATACTTCGGCAACTGTGCTCAATTTACGCAAGCGTTTGTCAGTCTGGCTAACGTGCATAGTCGGAGCTTCAGCAGGTTTACCTTCTTCATTATGTTCAAGACCGGTGGACAAGAACATACCGTTCTTCATACCAGGAATAGTACGAGGGGAAATACCGTCTTCAGTCAATTCAAAACGTTTGAAGTAATGAGGACGTTCCAATGCAGGTAAGTCTTCTTCTTTCATCAGTTTACCGCGTTCGATAGGTACACGGTTCAAATCAAAGGAAAGAACGGACTGTTTGTTAAGGCCCTGTTGTAAGTCAGGCATAAAGATTACCGGACATTGATACATTTCAGCCAAGTTGAATGCTTTTTGAATTTCGTAGAAGCATTCTTCAATGCTGGTTGGGGAAATAACAATATTGGCATAGTCACCATGAGCATTATGGCAAGCAGCGTTGATATCGGAAGTTTCTACTTTAGTAGCCATACCGGTGGATGGGCCGGAACGTTGTACATCGATAACGAGCATAGGAAGTTCCGCCATAGAAGCCATGGATAAGGATTCAGCCATAAGGCTGAGGCCCGGGCCGGAAGTACAAGTGAAACCGCGAACGCCTGCATATACACCGCCCATAGCAGTCATACAAGCAGCAATTTCATCTTCTGTCTGAACAACGGTAGCGCCGATATGGTCCATTTTCTTAATCATGTATTCCATAACTTCAGACGCCGGCGTAATCGGATAGGATGCCATGAAACGGGAACCTGCCGCAATAGCACCTAAAGCCAAGGCTTCATTACCCAATAAGAACATCTGGTCTTTTGGTTCCGGAACAGGTAATGTATCTACGTCGCCTTCGCCGCGTTTTTCTACGATAAGTTTGTAACCGTCTTCAAAAGCGTTTAAGTTTTTGTCGATTACATCTTCGGCTTTCTTCGCAAAACGAGCGGCAATCGCTGTTCTGAACGGAGCTTTGTCAAATCCTAATAGAGCAACCGACATACCTAAAGCAACAATGTTACGCATTAACAAGGAACCTTGCTTCATGGCGGTTTCGGTAATAGGAACGGGTAAGCAAGTGATTGGCTCACCTTCATATTTGGAGAAGTCCGGGTTAACTTTGCTGTCGCAAATAATATAACCGCCTTCACGAACTTCTTTGCCGTGCATGTCAACAGTTTCCTGATCCAAAGCAACTAAGAAGTCGATGGATTCGCCTACTGTCATGATTTGCTCAAGAGCAATACGCAATGCAAACGTTGTATGCCCACCTTTAATACGGGAAGCAAATAAACGTTGGCTGTACAAAGAGTAACCCTCTTTAGCTAAGATTGTGGCCATAATTTCGCCGCAGCTTTCGATACCTTCGCCCTGCTGGCCACCCATTTTCCAGATAAAATCTTTACGTTTTTGCAAAAGATTCACCCTCCTTAGGATTAACATTACTTGGTATAGTGGATCTGTTAAATCTTTCAACTACTTTACATTTTAACATTTTTATACAAAATCATCAATCATCATCAGCTAAAGATAAATTATGCCTATGCCTTGGATGCAATCCGCTAAATTCGCTATATTATCGTAATATTCTATAGTGTATAAAAAGTGAAGCATTAATCACGCAATACATATTAACTCATCACCACAGAATATTTATTCACACAGTATTACTATTAAACAGCCGCTTTAAAGTACTCAATGGTAAGACTTTTTCATTAGAAATAGCCTTACCATAATGATTTTTCATAAAGTTAAGCATTAAATCGGGCAACAAAGACAAGCAAAATAGTAAAAATTTTACAACTAAACTTTTGCATTTTATTAATTTTTTACTTATGTATATAAGTAAACTGCTAAATTGCATTTTCGAATTAGAAATGACTTGAAATACGCTATAAAGGAATATAGTCAAATTCATAGTCAAATTCTAAGCTCAAATCTTGACTGTATTCAGTAAGCTATGAGCAAATGATATATCCCTACAAAATAGTTCGTCTTTAACGCTTTACAACGATTTAATTGCTGCTCGTTTTGAACATAATTCTAAAAAGTTAAGGTACTATATGCTCAAACTTTTGCCATTATGCTTGCAAGCTGTCAATAACCGCTTGGCGTCGTTCTTCGTCAAAGAAGATTTCCTCCAAACAGAGCCCTTGTGGCGGTGCCGTTTTACCGATAAGACGCCGATTGCGAGCGGCTAACAGTTCCGGTATCTTAGCCGGCTCGATTCGCCCGAGCCCTACATCCACCAAAAGCCCCGCTATATTTCGCACCATATGATACAAAAAGCCATCCCCGATAACGTGAATATACACGGCCGGGCCGTTAAACTTTAAAGACACGGCAAACATAGTTTTTACCGGATTAGCCGGCGTTGAATTGGCGCCCTGTAAAGTAGTAAAGTCATGCGTTCCTTCCAGCGCTTTAGCCGCTGCCACCATAGCCTCGCGATTTAGCGGCTTTTTTACATGCCAGTGAAAGCGCATGCCAAGGGGATCTTCAATGACATCATTGTGAATAGTGTAGATATATTCCTTCCCTACTATTTTCCAACGGGGACGCCAATCTAACGGAATTTCTTCCGCCCGGCGAATTACAATAAAAGGCGGTAAATGTGCAATTAAAGCACGTGTCAGGTTTTCCACGGGAACACGCCCGGTTGTAAAAAAGGTCACTACCTGAAACTTAGCATGCACGCCTGCATCAGTGCGCGAAGCGCCATAAATAGAGATGGGCTCATTACACACTTTAGTGAGCGCCGCTTCCAAGCAGTCCTGCACCGTAATGCCGTTAACTTGGCTTTGATAGCCGTTTAATTCCGTGCCGTCATAAGCAACGATTAAACGAATATTGCGTTGTTCTGTCGCCAATGACAACCCTCCTTAGCCAATCGGCACAAAGCGTAAAACTAATAGTACTACAGTAATCACCAGTACGCCGGCAATGCCGATGTAATCATAACTTGTAATGGTTAATTCTTTCATGCGCGTACGGTTTTCACCACCGCGATAACAACGTGCTTCCATAGCTACCGCCAATTCATCGGCACGACGGAAGGCGCTGATAAAAAGCGGTACCAATAAAGGCACCATATTTTTAGCACGTTTTACCAAACTACCGGTCGTAAAGTCGGCACCACGCGAAGCTTGAGCCTTCATAATACGATCCGTTTCTTCCAATAAAGTGGGAATAAAACGCAAAGCAATAGTCATCATCATAGCCAGTTCATGAGCCGGTACACCGAAACGACGGAACGGATTCAAGAGATGCTCAATCCCGTCAGTCAAACGAATTGGTGATGTTGTATATGTAAGTAATGACGAGAAGATAATCAAAAATACCAAGCGGGCCGCCATATAGCTACCCATGCGCAAGCCTTCTTCACTGATGTGTAAGAAGCCGTACTGCCAAATCATTGTGCCCGGTGTTGTGAAAACATGAACACCCATGGTAAATACGATAATAATCCACAGCGGTTTAACGGAGTTCCAAACGAGGCGCATCGGTAAGCGCGATAACGCCACCGTAAATAGCGTAAACAACCCTACCAGCGTATATGCCAAAGTCGTTTCCGCCAAGAAAATAGCTATAATAAAAATCATAGTCGCCACAATCTTAGCGCGCGGATCCATGCGATGCAAAAAAGAGTCGCCCGGAAAATATTGTCCGATAGTAATATTACTTAGCATGATTTACCTCCTTTAAAGCAACTTCAATCGCCTTAACAGCATCATCTACGGAGATAACCTGCTGCGAAACCGGTAAGCCGCGGTCACGCAAATATTCCACCAACTTGGAAACAGGAGGTACATCCACACCGGCAGATTGCAATTCCTGTCGTTTGTTCATAAAAATGTCGATAGGTTTACCATCAAGCTGAATCTTACCGTTATCGATGACGATAAGGCGATTCGCCATGCGCGAAATATCTTCCATATTGTGAGATACGAGAACTACGGTAATGCCTTTTTTAGCATGTAAGTCGATGATTTTTTGGAAAATCTCTTCACGACCAAATGGGTCGAGGCCGGCCGACGGTTCGTCCAAAATAAGATAACTTGGATTCAGTGCTACCACGCCGGCAATAGCGACACGGCGCATTTGTCCACCGGAAAGTTGGAACGGCGAACGATTAGCGTAGGTTTCGTAGTCAAGTCCTACAAAGTCCATCGCTTCCCGTACGCGGGCGTCTACTTCATCGGCGCTGAGTCCTAAGTTCTTCGGACCAAAAGCAATATCTTGCGCAATCGTTTCTTCAAATAATTGATGCTCCGGATATTGGAACACCATGCCTACTTTATGACGCATTAATTTGGCTTCTTCTGTCTTAAGCGCCGCATCGACACCATCGATAGTAACCTGGCCCGTCGTCGGATGCAACAGCCCGTTCAGATGCTGTACCAAAGTGGATTTGCCGGAACCGGTATGACCGATGATGCCCACAAAATCGCCTTCATTGATTGTTAAATTAATTCCTTTCAGCGCTTCTTTGCGAAACGGCGTATGTTCCCCATACACATAAGAAACGTTGTTTAAAATTATTGGCATAATTGGTCCCCCAATTCTTCCTCAGTAATAATTTCATTCGACAGACTTACCCCATCGAGTCGCAATTTAGCGGCTACTTCTGCCGCCACCGGCACGTCAAGGCCTAACTCTTTAAGCATCGGTACCTGTGAAAAGATTTCACGTGGTGTACCGTCATGCAAGAGTTTACCGTTTTTCATTACCACCACACGGTCCGAAGTCACCGCTTCTTCCATGAAGTGCGTAATGTAAACGATTGTAATGCCTTCTTCTTTATTTAAACGATGAACGGTCTCCAATACTTCTTTACGTCCTACCGGATCAAGCATAGCCGTTGGTTCGTCCAGTACGATGCAGTCCGGCTTCATAGCCAATACACCGGCAATGGCGATGCGCTGTTTTTGCCCGCCTGATAAAAGGCCCGGGGAATGAAGGGCATATTCTGTCATATTAACACTGGCCAAGGCTTCATCCACCCGACGGCGAATCTCAGAAGGCTCTACACCTAAATTTTCCGGTCCGAAAGCCACATCTTCTTCAACTACGGCGGCTACAATCTGATTGTCCGGATTTTGGAAAACCATGCCCACATGCTGACGAATATCCCACAAATTTTTAGGGTCCTTCGTGTCCATGCCAAGTACGGTAACAGTCCCCTTGCTGGGCGTTAACAAAACGTTAAAATGCTTAGCTAAGGTACTTTTACCACTGCCGTTCGTGCCGATGATACTTACAAATTCCCCTTTACGAATGGCGAGGCTCACATCATCAAGGGCATATACTACATTGCCGGACTCATCTTGATAGGTATGACTCATGTGTTCGGTTTGTATCATTATATCCTGTGTGCTCATAATATCCTCAAATCTTAGTAAATTTATATGATTAAACGTTAATATCACTACATTGATAATATAAAAATAGCAACGATTCGTCAACCTATTAAATTGTTTAGGTTGTCAATATCATTTCTATTTGTATATTACCAATTTTGAAGGTATTCCCTCAAAATTAGAAATATTTAGCCTCACGCCACATCAGCCATAACTAATCATATCGTAAAAAATAGATATCTCATTATAGCACAGTATTAACGAGCATAAAAAAGCGGTGTTGCTAACATCCGTTGCAACACCGACTTCTTAATTGTTAAACAAGCTCGATAAGTGCTAATGGAGCCGCATCGCCTTTACGAAGGCCAAGCTTAATTACACGAGTGTAACCGCCCTGACGATCAGCATATTTTGGAGCAATTTCGTCAAATAATTTTTTTACTACATCTTCGTCCATGAGGTATGCAAGCACCTGACGACGAGCATGAAGATCACCACGTTTTGCAAGGGTAATCATCTGGTCAGCTAAGCCACGTAATTCTTTAGCTTTAGCTTCAGTCGTTTCAATGCGATCATACTGGAAGAAAGATGTTAACATACCGCGGAATAAAGCTTTGCGAGCAGAGCTGTCACGGCCTAATTTTCTATACATTAGTCATCCTCCTTATTCGCCTTTTTTCTTCAAGTAAAATGATCCCAAAGGATGTTTCTGAAGTTTTTCTTCAATTTCATCAATGGATTTTTTACCTAAATTACGTACCTTACCTAAATCATCCATACTCTTATCTAAGAGGTCCGCAATTGTATTGATGCTTGCGCGTTTCAAACAATTGTATGCACGAACGGACAATTCCAAATCGTCGATAAGGATTTTAGATGGACCGTCATCATCCGGTACATCTACGCCGCCCACTTCGCCTTTACCGTCCAAGTCACTATTTTCACTTGGAACGTCAAATTCTTCAACCGAATGAGCAAGCTTGGTGAAGTTTTTCAAATAGCCAATCATAATATTAGCCGAACGTGCTACTGCTTCCGCAGCGGTAATGGAACCATTGGTAACAACTTCGAGAGTTAATTTATCAAAGTCCATTTCATTACCTACACGCACATCACTTACTTCATATTTCGCACGAAGAATTGGAGAGAAGATGGAATCGATTGGAATACGACCGATTACATCATCATCTTTTTTATTCTTCGTAGATGGCACATATCCTTTACCACGTTCAATGCGAACATCCATTACGAGATGAGCCACTTCATCCATCGTAGCGATTACGAGGTCAGGATTTAAAATTTCTAATTCCGGTGGACAGAATCGTTCCAATTCACCGGCTGTTAGAACGCCCTCTTTCTGAATATCTACGTGGAGATCTACTGGCACTTGTGCTTCGCCGTCAAGACGGAAACACAATTGCTTGAGGTTTAGGATTATATCCGTTACGTCCTCACGAATACCAGGAATTGTAGAAAATTCATGAAGCACACCATCAATTTTAATAGAAGTGATAGCTGCTCCATCTAAAGACGAAAGCAGAATTCGACGTAAGCTGTTACCGAGCGTAATCCCGTAGCCGCGATCTAATGGTTCACAGACGAATTTACCATAACGACCGTTGTCGCGTACTTCAACTTTCTCGATTTTTAATTTCTTTTCTTCGCTCATCAGGACAATCCTCCTATAAAACACGTCGTCTATCTATAGTATATCATAGCAATCGCAAAATGCGATTACTTAAAACTATAAATTATACACGACGACGTTTTGGAGGACGGCAACCATTGTGAGGAATCGGAGTAACGTCTTTAATGCTGTTTACTTCGAGACCAGCAGCCTGCAATGCACGGATTGCAGCTTCACGGCCGGAGCCTGGACCTTTAACGAATACTTCAACCTGACGTAAGCCATGTTCCATAGCTGCTTTAGCTGCTTGTTCAGCTGCCATCTGAGCTGCGAATGGAGTGCTTTTACGGGAACCACGGAATCCAAGACCGCCTGCAGAAGCCCAGGAAAGTGCATTACCGTTTGTGTCAGTAATAGTTACGATAGTGTTGTTGAATGTGGAACGGATATGAGCCGCACCGGATTCAACGTGTTTCTTTTCTTTTCTTTTAGTTCTTACTACCTTTTTAGCCACGCTTTATCCCTCCTTTATTATTTCTTCTTCCCAGCAATTGCTTTTCTAGGACCTTTACGAGTACGAGCATTTGTCTTAGTGCGTTGACCGCGCAAAGGCAAGCCTGCACGATGACGTTTGCCGCGATAGGAGTTGATTTCGATTAAGCGTTTAATGTTGAGTGCTTCTTCACGACGAAGGTCACCTTCAACTTTATAATCTTCATCAAGAATCGCACGAATTTTCGCAACTTCATCTTCAGTAAGGTCACGAACGCGAGTATCAGGATTAATACCAGTTTTTTCCAAAATTTCTTTGGACAAAGTAAGTCCGATACCATAAATATAAGTTAAACCAATTTCCACACGTTTGTCACGTGGTAAATCTACACCGGCTATACGTGCCATCTATTCATCCACCTCCTATCAATTATCCTTGTTTTTGTTTATGTTTCGGGTTTTCGCAAATTACCATTACACGGCCTTTACGTTTAATGATTTTGCATTTTTCGCATATCTTTTTAACTGATGGTCTAACCTTCATAAGTACCTCCTTTGTGTCGCTGCCGCTTACTATTTAAAACGGTAGGTAATACGACCACGATTTAAGTCATATGGTGTCAGTTCCATAGTAACTTTATCACCGGGAAGGATACGAATAAAATTCATACGCATTTTGCCTGACACATGAGCAAGTACCACATGACCATTTTCAAGTTCTACCTGAAACATGGCATTAGGTAATGCCTCTACGACCGTACCTTCCACTTCAATAACGTCTTCTTTTGACATATCATTTCCTCCGGCTACTGGTTATTTTATCAACCTGGGTTCATCACGCATGGTCAAAATTTCAGGGCCGTTTTCAGTAACAACCACTGTATGTTCAAAGTGCGCTGCCGGTTTGCCGTCACGAGTAACGGCTGTCCAGTCATCGTCCAGAACCTGCACTTCGTAAGTCCCCATAGTAATCATTGGCTCTATACAAAGCACCATACCCGGCTTTAATAAGGGGCCATGCCCAGCCGGACCGTAATTTGGAATCTGCGGATCTTCGTGCATTTCACGACCGAGGCCATGCCCTACGAAGTCTCGCACAACACCAAATCCAAATTTTTCACAATACG
>NZ_HF986232.1:0-11852 GCF_000431435.1 Veillonella sp. CAG:933 | reverse complement strand
CAGCGTGGGAAATGTCCCCCACTCTGTTCCCGACAACTGCTTGTTCAATACCTTTGAACAAGCTTTCTTCTGTCACCTTGAGAAGTTTCATAACTTGAGGTTTGACCTTCCCAATAGGAATGGTTACGCAGGAATCACCATGATACCCATTAACTGAAGACACGAGGTCGATACTAATAATATCGCCGTGCTTCAGCTTGCGATGAGCATTGGGAATACCATGAACCACTTCATCGTTGATAGAAGCGCAAACTGTTGCAGGATACCCATAGTAACCTTTGCAGCTTGGTTCACCACCGTGGCTGCGAATATATTCTTCGGCAAATTGATCCAACTCAAGTGTTGTTACACCCGGTTTAGCTAATGCGATAAGCTCTGTTAACGTATCAGCAGTGAGTTTACATGCCTGACGGATATACTCAATTTCATGTTGCGATTTCAAAATAATCATTGATTATTTCTCCAACGCTTTAATGATATCTGTAAATACTGCATCCACATCCTGTAATCCGTTGATTTCTACATATAAACCACTGTTACGATAGTAATCAATTAAAGGCTTAGTAGATTCGTCGTATACAGCAAGACGTTTCTGTACTGTTTCCGGTTTATCATCGTCACGATTTTCAAGACGTGCTCGTTCACTGATGCGACGTACTAACTCATCGTTAGGAACGTTGAGATTAACTACAGCATCAAGAACAATTCCCATTTCTTTTAATATAGCATCTAATGATACTGCTTGGGCGGTCGTACGTGGGAAACCGTCAAGGATGAAGCCGTTTTTGCAATCATCTTTAGCAAGACGTTCACGTACGATACCAACCGTAACACTATCCGGTACGAGTTGGCCCGCATCCATGTATTTCTTAGCCTCAAGACCAAGAGGGGTACATTCCTTTACCGCTGCACGGAACATATCACCGGTTGAAATCTGAGGAATACCATATTTATCGATTAAACGAGTAGCCTGAGTACCTTTACCGGCACCGGGAGGTCCCATTAACAAAATATACATAGCTATTTTCCTCCTATTTAACAAAGCCCTTATAGTGACGGGTTAAAACTAAAGACTCAACTTGTTGCATTGTATCTAAAGCAACGCCGACAACGATAAGTAACGCTGTACCACCAAAATACACACCTTCGATGCCTGTAATACCACCGATAAAGTTAGGTAAAATAGCAACGAGAGCCAAGAATAAGGCGCCCGCGAAGGTAATGCGAGTCATTACGCGATCTACATAATCAGCAGTAGGTTTACCCGGACGAATGCCAGGGATAAATCCACCGTATTTTTTCATATTATCTGCCATATCCGTAATGTTAATTGAGATAGCTGTATAGAAGTACGTAAAAATAAAAATCAATACAGCATATAATACTGTCTGCAATGGGGTTCCCCATGTGAAATAATTAGCCAGTGTTCTCACCCAGTCAACCTGCACAAACTGAGCTAACGTCACAGGGAACATCAAAACGGATGACGCAAAGATAATTGGAATAACACCTGCCTGGTTGACCTTAAGAGGAAGGAAGGTTGAGTGTCCACCGTACATTTTACGACCAACAACGCGTTTGGCGTATTGAATCGGAATACGACGTTGACCTTGTGTTACCGCAATTACAAATACGATCATTGCAACAGCGATAATCGCAAATAATATTGCTTGGAAAATATTAATTGTTCCTACTTGTAAATATTCGTAGATAGTGCTGAATCCGGATGGGAAACGCGCTACGATACCGGCAAAGATGATAAGGGAAATACCGTTACCAATGCCGTATGCTGTAATCTGTTCACCAATCCACATGAGGAGACAAGTCCCTGCTGTAAGGATGATGGCAGTTACAATAACTGATAAGAAACTGTTGTCAATAAGTGCACTATTAGCACGTAACGCATAGGACATACCGAAAGCTTGGACAAATCCAAGAATTACGGTGCCATAGCGTGTTACTTTGGCAATTTTCTTACGTCCGTCTTCGCCGTCTTTACTCCACTGTTCAAAGGTCGGTACTACCGCTGTTAAGAGCTGCATAATAATCGACGCATTAATGTATGGGGTAATACTCATGGCAAAGATGGAGAACTTACTTAACGCACCACCGGCGAATAAGTCTAAGAGACCAAATAAGCCGCCGGATGTAAATAAGCTTTCAATAACAGAGGCATCTACGCCAGGGACCGGGATATGAACGCCTGCCCTAAACACGATAAACATAAGTAATGTATACGCTACTTTATTGCGTAGCTCTGTTATTTTAAAGATGTTCGAGAGGCCTTCTAGCACCCTAGATCACCTCTACTTTTCCGCCTGCTGCTACAATCTTTTCTTCGGCAGTTTTAGTAAAACCATTAGCAATAACTGTTAATTTCTTTTCTAACGTGCCATTACCAAGGATGCGAATACCATCACGTACGTTTTTCAAAATGCCCATTTCGATAAGAGCTACCGGATCAACCGTAGCACCATCTTCGAAGCGGTTAAGTTGGGAAATATTAACTTCCGCATATTCTTTAGCGAACACATTTTTGAAACCACGTTTTGGTAAACGGCGATAAAGAGGCATCTGGCCACCTTCGAAGCCGGAACGTACGCCACCACCACTACGGGAGTTTTGACCTTTCTGACCACGGCCAGCGGTTTTACCAAGACCGGAACCAAGACCACGACCACGACGAGTGCGTGTCTTTTTAGAACCTGCTGCTGGAGCTAATTCATGAAGTTTCATTCAGTGCACCTCCTTATCTATATTATACTTCTTCTACAGTAACTAAATGTCTAACTTTGTGAAGCATACCCTGAATTTGAGGTGTAACTTCTTTAACTACCTGAGAGTTAGTTTTCTTTAAGCCAAGAGCTTTTACAGTTGCGCGCTGATCTTCAGGGCGACCGATTAAGCTTCTGGTCAATGTAATTTTTACCTGTGCCATTACAGTCAATCCCCCTTATTAGCCGTAAATCTCAGCTACAGTTTTGCCGCGAAGTGCTGCCACTTCTTCAACACGTTTTAACTGTGCCAAGCCTTCAATTGTTGCGCGAACCATGTTGTTAGGATTGGAAGAACCAAGGGATTTCGTAAGGATGTTACGAACACCTACTAATTCCAATACGGCACGCACAGGGCCACCTGCGATAACCCCGGTACCTTCTGCAGCCGGTTTCAAGAAAACGCTGCCTGCACCGAAACGACCGGTTACAGTGTGAGGAATTGTACCGTTTTTAATAACAACGTGAATAAGATTTTTCTTAGCATCATCAATGCCTTTACGAATTGCTTCAGGCACTTCTGCCGCTTTACCTAAGCCAACGCCTACGTAACCGTTGCCATCACCGACAACTACTAAAGCGCTGAAGGAAAAACGACGACCGCCTTTTACTACTTTGGCTACGCGGTTGATGAATACTACTCTTTCTTTAAGATCAAGACTGGTGTAGTCAATTCTCGCCATGTCTAAAGTTCCTCCTTCTTAGAATTTCAAGCCAGCTTCACGAGCGCCTTCTGCAAGGGCCGCTACACGACCATGATAGATGTAACCACCGCGATCGAATACTACTGTTTCGATGCCTTTTGCGATAGCACGTTTAGCAACTAATTCACCAACAGCTTTAGCTGCAGCAGTGTTGCCACCATAGTTCAAGTTTAATTCTTTATCTAATGAGCTTGCTGCTACCAAAGTAGTACCAGCTACGTCATCAATAACCTGTGCATAAATGTTGCTAAGGCTACGGAATACGTTCAAACGTGGGCATTGCGCCGTACCGGAAATGTGACGACGAATACGAAGATGACGTTTTGCTCGAGCAATATTTCTTGTGGATTTACGAGCCAAGATGTTCACTCCTTTCTAAATTCTACTGATATTATTTGCCTTTAGCGCCAGCTTTACCAGCTTTACGACGAACAACTTCGCCTTCATAACGGATACCTTTACCTTTGTAAGGTTCTGGTTCTCTCCATTTACGAATATTAGCAGCTACAGCACCAACCACTTCTTTGTCAGCACCACTAACAATGATTTTGTTAGGAGCCGGCACATCAATGGTAATACCAGCAGGAGCTTCCATCTCTACTGGATGAGAGAAACCAAGGGTAAGCACTAATTTGTTACCTTGTTTGGCCGCTCTGTAACCAACACCGTTGATTTCCAATGTTTTAGCAAAGCCATCATGAACGCCTGTTACCAAGTTAGCAACAAGAGCTCGAGTGAGGCCATGTAAAGAACGGTGTGCTTTATCTTCGCTCGGACGAGCTACTGTGATTGTGTTACCTTCCACAGTAATAATCATATCCGGATGCAATTCACGAGATAATTCACCTTTAGGGCCTTTAACAGTCATTACGTGGTTTTCGTAGTTAACTGTAACGCCTTCAGGGATCTCGATAGGCATTCTACCGATACGTGACATTATTTCTACCTCCTATTGCCTGATTACCATACGTATGCGAGTACTTCGCCACCAAGACCTTCTTTACGAGCTTGTTTGTCGCTCATAACGCCTTTAGATGTGGAGATAACTGCAATACCTAAACCACCAAGTACGCGAGGGAGTTCTTCCTTCTTCGCATAAACACGTAATCCCGGTTTGGAAATACGTTTAATTCCAGTAATTACTTTTTCGTTATTGGAACCATATTTTAACGTTACTTTTAAAACTGTGTGTTTGCCGTTTTCAACGGTTTCAACGCTCTTTACAAACCCTTCTTCTTTAAGGATTTCAAGAACGGCAGCCTTCATGCGAGATACAGGAATCTCTACGGATTCATGAAGAGCAGCATTTGCATTACGGATGCGCGTAAGCATATCCGCAATCGGATCGGTCATTACCATATTCTAAAAACCTCCTCCCGTAATCCAATTACCAACTGGCTTTTTTAACGCCAGGAATCTGTCCTTTGTATGCAAGTTCACGGAACGCAATACGGCTAATACCGAATTTACGCATGTAGCCATGAGGGCGACCGGTCAAGTTGCAACGATTATGTAAACGAGTTGGAGAAGCATTTGCAGGCAATTGTGCCAATGCTTCATAGTCGCCGGCTGCTTTTAAAGCTTCGCGCTTAGCAGCATATTTAGCAACGATTTTCGCACGTTTCTTTTCGCGTTCAATCATAGATTTTTTAGCCATCTATAAGTTCCTCCTAATTATTTTTCAAAAGGCATGCCACAAAGAGTCAACAACTCACGCGCTTCTTCATCAGTTTTAGCGCTTGTAACTACGATGATATCCATACCTGTTACACGTTCTACCTGATCATATTCAATTTCAGGGAAGATGAGCTGTTCTTTAAGACCCAATGCATAGTTACCGCGGCCATCAAAAGCCGTTGCACTCACACCTCGGAAGTCACGTACACGTGGCAAAGCTACGTTGATCAACTTGTCTAAGAACTCATACATGCGTTCGCCGCGAAGAGTTACCTTAGTACCTAAGGCCATGCCTTCACGAACTTTAAAGTTAGCGATGGATTTCTTAGCTTTGGTGATTACCGGTTTCTGACCGGCGATAATAGTGAGGTCGTTAACGGCAGCTTCCAATGCTTTAGCATTACCAACTGCATCGCCAACACCAATATTGATAACGACTTTTTCCAATTTAGGAATTTCCATTACGTTTTTGTACTGGAATTTTTCCTGTAAAGCCTGACGAATTTCACTAGTATATTTTTCGTTTAAACGAGACATTAGTTAAAAGCCCTCCTTTCCCTTATTATTTATCGAGTACGGCACCGCTTTTCACAGTCGCACGTACGAATTTACCATTTTGTTCTACTTTTTTGATACGAGTAGGCTGTTTAGTTTCAGGATCGATTACCATTACGTTGGAAACATGGATAGGAGCTTCCTTAGTGATGATGCCGCCCTGAGGGTTAGCCTGGCTTGGTTTCGTGTGGCGTTTTACTAAGTTAACACCTTTCACGAAAACGCGCGATTTCTTAGGTTCAGTTGCGATAACTTCACCTTGTTTGCCTTTATCTCGACCGGAGATAACAACAACAGTATCGCCTTTTTTTACTAGAAGTTTAGTTTGGGACATCGTCGCGTTCCTCCTTCTTATAATACTTCCGGAGCAAGGGAGATGATTTTCATGAAGTCTTTTTCACGAAGCTCACGAGCTACCGGTCCAAAAATACGAGTGCCACGTGGGCTCTTGTCATCTTTAATTACTACTGCTGCATTTTCGTCGAAACGAATATAAGAACCGTCCTGACGACGGATACCTTTTTTAGAACGAACAATAACGGCTTTAACTACGTCGCCTTTCTTGACAACGCCACCGGGTGATGCATCTTTTACAGAAGCAACGATTACGTCACCGATATTGCCGAATTTGCGATAAGAACCGCCCAAAACTTGAATACACATAATACGTTTTGCGCCAGTGTTATCGGCAACATTCAAAATTGTTTGTTGCTGGATCATCGTATTTCCTCCTTACATCACGTATTATTTTACTTTTTCAATAATTTCAACCAATCTCCAATGTTTATCTTTGGAAAGTGGACGAGTTTCTACAATTTTAACTGTATCGCCAATTTGGCACTCATTGTTTTCATCATGAGCTTTAAAGCGTTTGCTTGTTACCATTGGCTTGTTATATAAAGCGTGAGGCACTTTACGTTCAACGGACACAACGATGGTTTTGTCCATTTTGTTACTTACAACTTTGCCTACACGTACTTTTCGTACATTTCTTTCTTCTGCCACGACCATTAGCCTCCTTTTCAATCCAAAACAAATTTGTTATTATGCGTTTCCTTTAAGAGCAGCTTCACGCTGAATTGTTTTAATACGCGCAATAGTTTTCTTAACTTCACGAATACGCATTGGATTTTCTAATTGACCAGTTGCGAGCTGAAAACGGAGGTTAAACAACTCTTCTTTAAGGCCGGAAACTTTTTGTTCCATTTCGGCAGCGCTCATGTTACGGATGTCATTAACCTTCATTTACGTCACCACCCAATTCTTTACCCTTAACAACGAACTTAGTTTTGATTGGAAGTTTATGACCTGCCAATCGCATAGCTTCACGAGCTACTTCTTCAGATACGCCGTCCATTTCGAACATTACGCGACCTGGTTTTACTACAGCAACCCAGTATTCAGGCGAACCTTTACCGGAACCCATACGAGTACCAGCTGGTTTAGCAGTGATTGGTTTGTCTGGGAAAATTTTGATCCAAACTTTACCACCACGTTTAATATAACGAGTCATAGCAATACGAGCAGCTTCGATCTGACGGTTTGTGATCCAAGATGGCTCTAATGCTACTAAACCGAATTCACCGTGAGCAACTGTGTTACCACGCATTGCGCGACCTTTCATACGACCGCGGAATTGTTTACGATGCTTTACGCGCTTTGGAATAAGCATTAGTTGTCACCTTCTTCCTTCTTAGCAGGTGCTTGTTTTGCCTCCGGCAATACTTCACCTTTGTAGATCCATACTTTGATGCCGATACAACCGTAAGTTGTATGAGCTTCAGCAGTACCGTAGTCGATATTGGCACGAAGTGTGTGCAATGGGATACTGCCTTCACGGTAGGATTCGCTACGAGCGATTTCAGCGCCGCCTAAACGACCGCTAACCATGATTTTAATACCTTTTGCACCAAGACGCATTGTGCGACCTACGGCTTGTTTCATTGCACGGCGGAAACCGATACGGCGTTCCAACTGGCTGGCAATGTTTTCAGCAACTAATACGGAGTCCATATCAGCTTGCTTAATTTCAGCGATGTTTACATCGATTTGTTTATCAGTGAAGCGTTTTAACGCTTTGCGGATATCTTCGATACCTGCACCACCACGACCGATAACCATACCTGGTTTTGCAGTGTGGATAGTTAATTTAATACGTTTATTAATACGCTCAATTTCAATGCGGGAAATACCGGCAATGAAAAGGGTTTTCTTCAAGAAGTTACGAATTAAAACGTCTTCGTGAAGATTTGCAGCGTAATCTTTATCAGCATACCATTTTGCGTCCCAATCTTTTACGATACCAACACGCAAACCATGGGGATTAACTTTCTGACCCACTATATTCCCTCCTTCTATTAAGCTCTTTCAGAAACTACTACTGTTACGTGGCTGGAGCGTTTCAAAATTTTGAAAGCCTGTCCACGGGAACGAGGATGAATGCGTTTCATTGTTGGACCCTGATCAACGAAGATTTCGGATACATAAAGATTGTCAACATTCATATCAAAATTGTGTTCTGCATTTGCGATTGCGGAACGCATTACTTTTTCTACTACATCGGCGCCAACTTTCGGAGTGAACTTCAAGATGGCAAATGCTTCGCCGATATTCTTGCCGCGCACGAGGTCAGCAACAATACGGATTTTACGAGGCGCGATGCGCACGTGTCTAGCGATTGCTTTTGCTTCCATTATCTAATTCCTCCTATATTATTTCTTACCGGTTGTTTTTTCACTCTTAACGTGACCTTTGAAAGTACGAGTTGGAGCGAATTCGCCTAATTTATGACCTACCATATCCTCTGTAACGAATACAGGTACGTGTTTGCGACCATCATGCACAGCAATTGTATGGCCTACAAAGTTAGGGATAATAGTAGAGGCACGAGACCAGGTTTTTACAACTTTCTTATCATTAGTTTCATTTAAGGCATCAATTTTCTTTGCAAGCGAAGCTGCAACGAAAGGGCCTTTTTTTATAGATCTGGACACTGTCTTATCTCCTTCCTGCTATCCTATTTTGTACGACGTTTAACAATCAAGCTGCTAGAAGCTTTTTTCTTGTCGCGAGTTTTAACACCATGTGCCGGTTTACCCCAAGGTGTAACAGGATGTTTACGACCTACAGGAGACTTACCTTCACCACCACCATGTGGATGGTCACAAGGGTTCATTACAACACCACGGTTGCCAGGACGAACGCCCATCCAACGATGGCGACCGGCTTTACCGATTGTAATGTTTTCATGATCAATGTTACCTACAACACCTACGGTTGCACGGCAGTTGATATGAACACGACGAAGTTCACCGGATGGTAAACGAAGTAATGCATAGGAACCTTCTTTAGCCATAAGCTGAGCAGAAGTACCTGCGGAACGAACGATCTGGCCACCTTTACCGATTTTCATTTCGATGTTGTGTACTTGAGTACCCAAAGGAATGTTGAGTAATGGTAAGCAGTTACCAGGTTTAATATCGGATTCAGGACCGCTATATACAGTGTCGCCTACTTTCAAGCCATGTGGAGCAAGAATGTAGCGTTTTTCACCATCGGCATAGTTAAGCAACGCAATACGAGCACTACGGTTAGGATCGTATTCGATGGATGCTACTTTAGCCGGGATATTATCTTTAACACGTTTGAAGTCAATAATACGGTACTGACGCTTGTGACCGCCACCTTGGTGACGTACAGTCATTTTACCGGTGTTATTACGACCGCCTGTCTGAGAAACCTTAGCGAGCAAAGACTTTTCAGGTTTGCTTGCAGTGATTTCAGTGAAGGCAGATACTGTCATAAACCGACGACCAGCGGAGTACGGTTTGAATGATTTAATTGCCATTATGGGGCCTCCTTACTAGACTATCTTAAACACCTTCAAAGAATTCAATGGATTCGCCAGCCTTCAAAGTTACGATAGCTTTTTTGTAATCGCTACGTTTACCCTGTGTACGGCCCATGCGTTTTACTTTACCAAGAACTCGAATGGTAGCTACTTTTTCTACCTGTACGTTGAAGATTTTTTCTACAGCTTGACGAATCTGCACTTTGTTTGCAGTCAAAGGCACACGGAACGTGTATTTGCCTTCTTCCATAAGCAGAGTTGTTTTTTCTGTAATAATCGGACGAATAAGAACATCGCGTAATTCCATTATGCGAGCACCTCCTCAATCTTTGCTACGGCACCTTCAGTAATGAAGAGCTTATCGTAGTGGAGAAGATCGAAAATGTTCACGCCTTCACAAGCCAAAGCTTTAACGCCTTGAATGTTACGAGCGGAACGTTCTACATTAATATCACCTTCGGTGATAAATAATACTTTAGCGTCACCTACGTTGAAGTTGTTAAGGATGTTTAATACTTCTTTCGTTTTTGGAGCTGCTAAGGTTAATTCGTCCAATACGATTAATTCGTTGTTGTTTACTTTATCGCTAAGAGCAGATTTAACTGCAAGACGTCTAGCTTTACGAGGCATTGCCTTGTAATAGCTACGAGGTTGTGGACCGAATACGGTACCACCACCAACCCATAAGGGGCTACGAGTGGAGCCTACACGAGCACGGCCGGTACCTTTTTGTTTCCAAGGTTTACGACCACCGCCGCGAACAAGACCTCTCGTTTTAGTTGCGTGAGTGCCAAGACGTTCGTTAGATAACTGACGAACTACGGCTTGATGCATAACAGCTTCGTTAACTTCAACTGCAAATACTGCATCATTTAACTGTATTTCACCGACTTTAGCGCCGGACATATTGTATTTTGTTACTGTTGGCATTAGAGATCCTCCTTTCGACAATGTTATTTAACAGGTTTCACCGTGTTGCGAACCATTACTAGGCTGCCTTTAGCGCCCGGAATGCCACCTTTAACTAAAAGTAAGTTACGGTCTGCATCAACTTTTACTACAGATAAGCGCTGTACGGTAACTCTGCCGCCACCCATTTGTCCAGGGAGTTTCTTGCCTTTGTATACCTTACCGCCGCCACCGGAGATCATAGGACCGATGGA
The DNA here is from genome assembly GCF_000431435.1 of Veillonella sp. CAG:933. Classification (NCBI taxonomy): domain Bacteria; kingdom Bacillati; phylum Bacillota; class Negativicutes; order Veillonellales; family Veillonellaceae; genus Veillonella; species Veillonella sp. CAG:933. The sequence goes on along the minus strand of NZ_HF986232.1, from coordinate 1,129 downwards.
ACCAGGTTCACGATGAGATTTGGAACCGTGAGTTACAGGACCACGATGGAAGTTGTGGCGCTTAATAGTGCCCGCAAATCCTTTACCTTTACCTGTACCTACAACATCAACCAACTCACCTTCTGCGAAGATATCAGCTGCCAGAGTTTGGCCCACTGTGTAATCAGTTGCTTCAGCAAGGCGAAGTTCGCGAAGATATTTAACCGGTGCTACGCCGGCTTTGTCGAACTGGCCTTTTACAGGTTTAGTTAAATGTTTTTCTTTAATGGAGCCATAGCCGAGCTGTACTGCATCGTAACCGTCGGATTCAACAGTTTTAACGCGCACTACTACGCTTGGGGTTGCTTCCACTACAGTGACAGGAACGAGTTTACCTTCAGCAGTGAAGATCTGAGTCATTCCTAACTTTTTACCCAAAATAGCTTTAGACATAATCGCACCTCCTTATTATAATTTTATTTCAATAGACACACCAGCCGGTAATTCAAGACGGGTGATAGCATCTACTGTTTTCGCATTTGATTCAAGAATATCGATTAAACGTTTATGTGTACGCATTTCGAATTGTTCACGAGAGTCTTTATTGACATGTGGTGAACGAAGAATTGTAAAAATATTTTTTTCAGTTGGCAATGGAATTGGACCGGATACTAATGCACCGTTGCGTTTTGCAGTGTCAACAATTTTTGCCGCGCTCTGATCAAGAGCTTTGTGATCGTATGATTTTAAACGAATACGAATTTTTTGCTGTTTAGCCATGAATAACTTCCTCCTGTCGCTCATTTCATGAATGAACTGCTCCATAGAAATTCTCCTCCGCAGAGGCAACCTTCTATATCATAGTTTAAAAACACAACACAAGAGCGGCATGCAAATGCCGCTCTGCGCTGCACAAAGTATAGGTTTGTGACCTACATTTACTACTTAATTATCCTTCGATAATTTCAGTAACAACACCGGCGCCTACTGTGTGGCCACCTTCGCGGATAGCGAAACGAAGACCAGCTTCAATAGCGATTGGTGTAATCAATTCAATAGTCATAGTGATGTTATCACCAGGCATACACATTTCAGTACCTTCTGGCAAGTTGATAACGCCGGTTACGTCAGTTGTACGGAAGTAGAACTG
>NZ_HF986231.1:0-9468 GCF_000431435.1 Veillonella sp. CAG:933 | reverse complement strand
GGGGGTTTTGTCATGCCTATTCGGCGTACAATCAAAAGGACTTCCGCAGAATTTGCGAAAGTCCTTAGTATAACCAATATTGACTGTTACATTGACGCGTCATGCATACACGCGGTCAATCTGCAGTAAACGATTAGGCTTCAAATATAAACGATTACGCTTCAAATAAGAGATAAATATTCATCCCCGTCACCACAAGCCCGATAAGCCACAACATAACCGCCGTAGACGGTTTGTTTTTGTATACCCCCATAACCTTGGCCGAACCGGTCAAGTAGAGCTGCAAGAAAATGGTAAACGGCAATTGCAAACTGAGGAACATTTGTGAAACGAGGAGTGCTTTAAACGAGTCTTGAATGAATAAAATGAGCACGAGCGCCGGAATATAAGTAAGTGCGAGCCCGATGCGACTGTGCAAATCCTTCATATCATAGGATTCACCAAACATCCCCGCAAAAATACTGGCTCCCGCCATACCGGCCGTAGCCGACGAAGCAAGCCCCGCAAAGAGTAAGGCGATGGCAAAAATAACCCCTGCCGACGGCCCGATTAACGGTACCAACAATTCCTGAGCCTGTTCTAACTCTTCTACCATTACGCCTTGCGCAAAGAACGTAGCGGCCGCCAGAATAATCATGGCGGAATTGATGGCCCAGCCAATCCCCATGGAAAGAATAGTATCCAAGAACTCATAACGCAAGCGTTTCTTCATAATTTCCGGATCTTTTTTATTGAACTCACGGCTCTGAATAATTTCCGAATGAAGAAATAAATTATGAGGCATAATAACGGCCCCTAAAATACTCAAGATAACGAGCATCGATTCATTCGGCAATGTCGGATTCACCCAACCGAGTCCTGATGCAGCCCAATCTACATCAACCATGGAAAGCTCTGCCAAATAGGCTAACGCAATGAGCGATACAAAGCCGGCAATAACTTTTTCAAGCTTACTGTACGAATTTGTCAACAGCATGACGGTACACACAATGGCCGTCAAAATAGATCCGATAAAAAGGGGAATGCCGAACAGCATTTTTAAAGCTATGGCCGCCCCGATAAACTCGGCTAGTGCCGTAGCCGCAGCTGCCAACCCTGCCGTACTCAACAAAGTACGGGACAACCAACGGGGCAATGTCTCATAGGCACATTCCGACAAACAACGACCGGTTACAATGCCCAAATGGGCCACATTATGTTGCAACAAGATGAGCATAATCGTTGAAAGGGTAACAACCCATAACAAACTGTAACCGAATTGGGCTCCGGCCGCTAAGTTGGCAGCCCAGTTCCCCGGGTCGATAAAGCCGACCGTTACTATAATCCCCGGTCCAATGTATCGGAAAACTTCCGAAACTCCCTGTTTGTGGACCGTATTTAGTTTTTCTTTAATACGTGACAACATACCCTTCACCATTTCCTATCTTTTATAATCCAACGACACCGATTCACATACACTCATAATTACGGCTTGGATTTCAGCAAGGGTCCCCTTCCTGTCACAGTCCAAACACTATTGTGCGGCAGATGCACTTTCAGCAGCACTATTTGGATTTACCGGTTTAGCATCGGCATTGGCTCCGCCATCGTTAGCCGCATCAGCTTGAGCGGCTCCCTGAACTACCGGACCGGGCTGAGCCTGCGCGCCTGTCTCTTTATTGCCGGATTTGCCTTGATCCCGGGCAGCTTCTTTGTCTGCTTTAGCCTGTGCTTTCGCGGCTGCTTTATCAGCTTTAGCCTTGGCCTTAGCCGCTTCTTTATCGGCTTTAGCCTGAGCCTTAGCGGCCGCTTTATCCTGTTTAGCCTGTTCTGCTTTTTCTTCCGCTTCTATGCGTGCACGATTTTCCTGAAATTTTTCACGCGATTTAGCTGCTTCTTCATCAGCCTGAGCAATCGCCTGTTTGCCTACTTTATCATACAAAGCATCCGGCGCTGCCACACCGCTGCTCGAAATGACCACACCTACACGAGCCCTGGCATCACTGCGGCCGCGATTGTCAAAACGAAGGCGCACGTCGCCACCAGTTTGCACCTTGCTGCTGTCCACTTCAAAATGCTTCATTTTTTCCGCAATTTCTTCACGGGTTAATGCCGGCTGTTGTCCTTGCGAAATAGCATCTTCGCCGCGTTTACCTTCGCGAATTTCCTGATCCCGGTTATATTGCATCAAATCCTCACGGAATTCACTGTACAAGCGAATGGCAATATTTTTATCCGTATCATTCATTGTCTCACGACGTTCCACAATATCAGCCACCAGTGGTGTCAATTCATAACGCGTATATACTTGAGTTCCCAAATTTAAACCTTTAGTATCAGTAAGTGCCCCATGCTTTTCGAGCGTCATTAACGCCTGATACGCCCAATCCGACGGTTTCACATCGGCCAGGCGATTATCAGCCTGACTGATACCTACAGTACAAACGGTACATAAACCGGCTACTAATAAAGCTTTTTTCCAATTCATGGTCAATCTCCTTATTTTCTTAAATTCATCAATATTATACCATGTTTTTACGAACTTTGCTATCATTGAAAGTCATTATCAAAATTAATTAAAGTTATTCGCCGCTTTCCAAAAACTTCGCCTGTTTCAAGCAAACATAGCCCTAACTTTTTCAAAAAATCCTCTCATTTCAAGCAAATATGGTCCTAACAGCACTATACAAAATTCATTTCGGAATTTCATGAAAAAACGGCTTTTTACCCAACATACTAGTGTTTAAGTAAAAAGCCGTTTTTATCTATTCAACTGTTGTCCCTTACAATTTTTCAGTTTATTCGGCGCTCACAACCGCCGTTTTCATAGATCTTACGTATTCCCCTAATGCTTCATCAGCCGCATCACCATGGGCTTCAATGATTTTTACAATAGCCGAACCTACGATAGCCCCGTCCGAAACGGCCGCCATTGCTTTCGCCTGTTCCGGTTCGGCAATACCGAAACCGATAGCTACCGGCACGTCGGTATATTTTTTAATCGTTTGCACTAAGCCTGCGATATCGGTAGTAATTTCCTTGCGCACGCCCGTCACCCCTAAGGAAGATACGCAGTAAACAAAACCTTTTGCATCAGATGCAATGCGTTCGATACGCTGTTCTGAAGTTGGAGCGATTAAGGAAATCACGGTAACCCCCGCCGCAGCCGCCACATCTTCAATTTCACCTTTTTCTTCGTAAGGCATGTCCGGTACGATGATGCCGCGAATGTTAAGCGCTTGGCAGCGGGCAAAGAATTTTTCCGCGCCATATACATAAACCGGGTTCAAATAGGTCATGAACACCAACGGAATCGTAACGGTCTCACGGACTTTTTGAACCATGGCAAAAATGGCATCCGTAAGAGCTCCGCTTTTTAGCGCTCTTTGGGAGGCGCGCTGAATGACTTCCCCTTCGGCTACCGGATCGGAGAAGGGAATGCCGATTTCCACTAAATCGGCGCCCGCATCAGCCATAACCTTAATATAACGGGCCGTGGCTTCCAAATTAGGGTCGCCGGCAGTCAAAAATCCGATAAATGCTTTACCCTTGGCAAAAGCTTGTTCTATTGCATAACTGTCTTGTTGTACCTTATTCATTGATGTCATACCCCCTGTATCGCGCCATAGCCGCTACATCCTTATCACCGCGACCGGAAATACAAATAATAATCGATTCATCACGACCCATTGTCGGTGCCACCTTCATAGCATGAGCTACGGCATGGGCACTTTCAATAGCCGGAATAATGCCTTCGGTGCGCGATAAATATTCAAAGGCCGTTACCGCTTCTTCATCGGTAATCGGAACGTAAGTAGCTCGACCCGTATCGTGTAAGTACGAATGTTCCGGTCCGATACCCGGATAATCAAGACCGGCCGAGATAGAGTATACCGGTGCAATTTGGCCGTATTCGTTTTGCACGAAATAGGAACGCATGCCGTGGAAAATCCCCGGTGTTCCTTTTGCCAACGTAGCCGCATGTTCTTTCGTTTCGATGCCGAGGCCCGCCGCTTCACAACCTACCAACTGAACCCCTTCATCCGGAATAAAATGGTAGAACATGCCGATAGCATTGCTGCCACCACCGACACAGGCGAGCACCATGCTTGGCAACTTGCCTTCAGCGTCCAAAATTTGTTCCCGCGCTTCTTTACTGATAATGCTTTGGAAATCACGCACAATCATGGGGAACGGATGCGGACCTACGGCTGACCCCATGGCATAATAGGTATCATCCACCCGGCGAGTCCATTCACGAAGCGTTTCACTGACTGCGTCTTTTAAGGTCATAGTCCCTGACGTTACGGGATGTACCTTCGCGCCTAATAATTCCATGCGATACACATTAAGGGCCTGACGTTCCGTGTCTTCTTTACCCATGAAAATCTCGCATTCCATGCCGAGAAGTGCCGCTGCCGTAGCGGCCGCAACACCATGTTGACCGGCGCCGGTCTCAGCAATGATACGTTTTTTACCCATTCGTTTGGCCAACAAAACCTGTCCCAATACATTGTTAATCTTATGGGAGCCGGTATGATTTAAATCTTCACGTTTCAAATAAATTTTGGCGCCGCCCAAATCTTCCGACATATGCTTGGCATAGTACAAAATCGACGGACGGCCCGTGTAATTCACCTGTAGTTCTTCCAATTCGGCCACGAAATCGGGGTCATTTTTATATTTCTCATACGCTGCTTCTACTTCAAGGACAGCGTTCATCAAAATCTCCGGAATATATTGCCCGCCATGCTCACCATAGCGGCCCTTGCGTTGTACTTCACTCACAAAACTCACCTCTCCAATCTTTCTCTTTTATTGTTTTACTATTTTCAAAAAGTCTTCTACTTTTCGTTCATCTTTAACGCCGTCAGTCTCTACACCACTGCTCACATCAACACCATAAGGTTTGGCAATGCACATCGCTCGAGCTACATTGGTAATATTTAAACCGCCGGCCAACATAAAGGGCTTCGTAAAATCTCTTAAAAGCGACCAGTCAAAGCTTTGACCGGATCCGCCCCGTTCGCCCTTTACAAACGTATCAAATAGAATCAAATCGGCTGAACTGTCACGCCATCGCGCTACATCGGCGGCTGATTTCACCGGAACGGCTTTCCAAATGGCCGCCTTCGTCAATTGACGTAACGCCGCAATATCTTCTTCCGTTTCATCGCCGCAAAGCTGAATCACATCAAGGGGCACGGCTATGGCCAGCTTCGCCATAACTTCTAATGACTCGTTAACAAAGATACCTGCTTTTTTTACTGTCGGCACCAAATGGGCCGCCAAGGTTTTAGCCTCAATACAAGTCACCTGCCGTTTGCTGGGAGCAAATACGAAACCTATATACTCCGGTCTTAATTCATGGGGCAACGCATTGATTAAGGCAATATCTTCCGGCCGTTTCAAGCCGCATATTTTTGCTTTCACCGGTGGTACTTTGCCGTAGAGTTCGGCAATCGCTTTTCCCTTATCGGCCACTCTCATAAAACGCTCCCCGATAAGGGCGGCGCCGATACCGTTTTCACGGAGGGCTTCTATATCAGAGGCCGTATTAAGACCGCTTTCCGATACAAATATAACCGAATCAGGCACCAGCTTTCTAAGCTTCAAACTGTGATTAATATCTACCGTAAAATCACGCAAATCGCGATTATTTACGCCGATAACCCGTGCCCCTATATTAAGAGCTTTAGCTATTTCTTCTTCCGAATGGGCCTCAACCAAACAGGCCAAGCCTAAACTGTTTGCCAATCCATGAAAATTCTTTAATTCTTCTTCCGATAGAATCGCACAAATCAATAAAATGGCGGAGGCACCGATTACTTTGGCCTCATATATCTGATAGCTGTCGATGGTAAAATCTTTGCGCAGCACCGGAATCTGTACTGCCTTGGCAATCTCTGTGAGGTATGTATCGGCCCCTTGGAAAAACTCCGATTCCGTCAATACCGATATAGCGGCGGCACCGGCCTTTTCATAATCCTCGGCAATCGCCAAATAAGGGAAATCTTCCGCAATAACGCCTTTCGATGGCGAGGCTTTTTTCACCTCGCAGATAAAATTCATCGAGCCCGCCCGCAGCGCTTTTTCAAAAGCAAAGGGGAATTGTCCGCCCTGTTTTGCCAGTTCGGCTCGTGCTATAACCTCTGCTTTGGCCTTGATCAGCTCCAAAGGCACACTTTCTTTTAACTTGGCCACCCGCGCTTTAGTGGCTGCTACAATCGTATCAAGAATCATTAAGCCACCTCATTGGTAGCGGCGATTAAATCTTCCAGCACCGCCAGGGCCTTGCCTTCATCGATAAGCCGCGCAGCCTTAGCAATACCTTCAGCTAACGTAGTATCTTCTTCTGCCAAATGGAAACTCATGCCTGCATTAAGAAGAACCGCATTACGACGGGAGCCGTTTTCACCATTCAATACGGAGCGGGTAATTTCCGCATTAACCGGCCCGTCACCGCCTACGAGTTCAGCCGGTTTGGCATAGGCAAGGCCGAATTCAGCAGGATCCAGCACATAGCTGGTTAACTTGCCATCATTAATTTCGCAAACATAGGTCTTATCACAAGCGGTAATTTCATCGAGACCGTCAAAACCGTGAACTACGGCGCCTCGTTTAACCCCCAGATTAGCTAATACCTGAGCCATCGGTTCCACTAATTCCTTCGCATATACGCCCATGAGCTGCATGGTCGCACCGGCGGGATTCGTCAAAGGTCCGAGCACATTAAACACGGTGCGAATTCCTAAAGCCTTGCGCACCGGCATGGCGTATTTCATGGAGCTATGATAGAGTGGGGCAAACATAAAGCACATGCCCACTTTATTAAGCACATCCTGATTGGCCGGTCCCGGTACATTTAAATTAACCCCTAAGGCTTCCAAGCAATCAGCGGCGCCACATTTACTGGATACACTGCGATTCCCGTGCTTAGCGACCGGAATACCGCCGGCAGCGATTACAAAGCCTGCGGTGGTGGAAATATTAAACGTATTCGCCTTATCACCACCGGTACCGACGATTTCAAATACATCCTTAGCGTGCTTTACGGGCATGGCTTTTTCACGCATGCCTTGAGCGAAACCGGTAATCTCATCGATGGTTTCCCCCTTAAGGCGAAGTGCCCCCAACAAAGCACCGATTTGAGCCTCATTGGCTTCACCGTTCATAATCTCACGCATGGCTCCCAAAGCCATATCGTAAGTCAAATCCTTACCGTCTACCACTGTTTCAATCGCCGTTTTAATTATCATGATTAGCTCCTCTCGGGCCTTGCCCTCTCTTATTTGTCAATACTCTCAGTTCTCAATATTTCATCGTAATTTACTTATACACTCATGTTCAAAAAGTTCTTTAAAATCTCAATGCCATGGGGTGTTAAAATCGATTCCGGATGGAATTGAACGCCGTATAGCGGTCCTGATTTATGTTCCATGGCCATGATTTCGCCGTCCGCCGTTTCCGCTGTAACCACCAGCTCTTCCGGTAAGCTTGCTCTATCTACCGCCAAAGAATGATAGCGCGCCGCTTCGAAGTGCTTTGGCAGACCTTCAAACAACTTGGAGTCTTTAATTATATTAACCTCACTGGACTTGCCGTGCATTACCGTTTTGGCAAAACCTACGGTACCGCCAAAGCTTTCCGCCAAGGCCTGATGACCGAGGCAAACACCTAAGAGCGGAATTTTACCGGCCACGGCCGGAATCAATGTTTCGTAAATGCCCGCTTCATTCGGTCGACCCGGTCCCGGCGATAATACGATGTGACTCGGGTTCAGTTCAAGCACTTCCGGTACCGTTAATTCATCGCTGCGAACCACTTTAATATCCGAATTCAAGGTTCCGATAAATTGATATAAATTAAAGGAAAAACTGTCATAATGATCAATCAACAATATCATAACCGGTCACCTCTACCCCTTTCTTAATGGCTTCGATTATAGCCTGCGCCTTGTTGCGCGTTTCTTCATATTCATTGGCCGGTACACTGTCCCGTACGATACCGGCGCCGGAACGAACCGCTACATAACCGCCTCTGGCCACCGCCATGCGAATGCCAATACAAGTGTCCATATTGCCGGCAAAATCTAAATATCCGATAGCCCCCGCATACACGCCGCGCGGTGCTTTCTCAAGTGTTTGCAAAATCTCTACGGCCCGAATCTTCGGTGCCCCCGATAAGGTGCCGGCCGGTAAGGTAGCACTTAATGCATCCAATGCATCCTTATCTTTTTGAAGTGTTCCCGATACGGCGGAACAAATATGCATCACATGAGAGAATCGTTGAATTTCTCTAAGCGCTGTTACCTTCACACTACCGAATTCACAAACACGACCTAAATCATTACGGCCTAAATCGACCAACATATTATGTTCGGCCAATTCCTTTTCGTCATTTCTCAACCGCTCTTCATACGCCATATCTTCCGCTTTATTCTTACCTCGCGGCATCGTTCCGGCGATTGGGAAGGTTTCCACCTGACCATCACGAACCTTCACCAAAGTTTCCGGTGAGGCTCCGGTCAATTCCATATGCGGGCTGCTGAGATAAAACATATACGGCGATGGATTTGTAGTACGCAAGATACGATAAGCATTGAGTAAACTGCCTTTAAACCGTGCGCGACGTCCGATGGATAACACGCCTTGGAAAATATCCCCTTTTCTAATATGCTCCTGTAAGGTTTCAATCTTTGCCATGAATTCTTCTTTGGTAAACTCGTCTTCAAATTCCGTTAAGAGGTTACCGGCCGGTTCATTCACTTCTTCCCCTGTCGCCACCAATTTGGCTAAACTTTCCAGCTCCAATTGAGCCTTGTTATAATTCGTTTCCAACTCATCGGTGCGAATATTGGTAATTAAAATAATCTTTTTCTTATAATGATCAAACACAATAACTTTATCAAACAACAAAAGGTCCACATCGTTGAAGATTGGTATATCGTAAGGACCGGTGGACATCAACTTCATCCGTTGTGCTTGAAAACCGTGATCCAAATGCGGTTCTTGGTAAGTCATGTATTCATAGCCGAAGTAACCTACAAGACCACCTGTAAAGGTGGGCAAAAAATCGAATTGCGGACTACGGTATTCTTTCATTACCCGGCGAATTTCTTCATTCGGCTTGGTCGTCCGATAGGTTTGCGTCGTAGCGCCCTTAATCGTCATCGTGCCGGCCTTACAGGTGATTTCAAGGAGAGGATTATAACCCAGGAATGAATAGCGCCCCCAGTTCTCTTTGTTATCCGCACTTTCCAATAAAAAGGCAGTTTTGCTTACACGTTTTAACGCTTTAAGCACACTCACTACAGTTCGCGTATCCGAAAAGATTTCTTTGTATACGGGCACAATCGGATAATCTGCAGCGTATTTTTTTAATGTTTCCAATGGTAACTGATTCATAATGGCAGCTCCTTTTTCTCAATCATTTGGGCCAACGCTTATAACATTTAATACTTTCCATGCCAAGCTTTTTATGCTAACT
>NZ_HF986230.1:0-1940 GCF_000431435.1 Veillonella sp. CAG:933 | reverse complement strand
TTACACACACTTTTTGTCCTATAACTCTAATTTTTAGACAGTTATTTTAAATAATCTGAATTAGATTAATTTCGGCAAAATAAATTCAATCCAAGGAATACCTACTACGATAAATACAACGAGGTAGATGATACCGAAGATGGCACCCAATTTCCAGAATTCAGGGCCTTTTACATAACCGCTGGCGAACCATACCGGGCTATGACCGGTACCGTATGGTGTTAAGATACCCATAATACCCATTGGTAAGAGTAAAATAATCATAATCTGACTGGCATCAGCACCCGGAATTTGAAGTGCCAAGGTAGCAAATAAGCCAACCATAGCAGTTACGTATGCTGTACCGGAAGCGAAGAAGTAACGAAGTACACAGAAGGCAAAAAGCATACCTAATGTCGCCATAGTTACATCGAGACCTACGAGGTAACTATGGCGGATTTTGCCAACCAGTCAAGGAAACCTACGTTTTTAAGACCCGCAGCCATTGGTACTAAGGTAGCAAACCAAGTCAATACGTTCCAAGCCGGCTTGTTAGCTAAGAAGTCATTCCAGGTGATGATTTTAAAGAGAACCATAAGAATAATAACTAGTAAAGCCGTTGTGGTTGGGTTTACACCAAAAGTAGAGGAACCAATCCAAAGCGTTAAGGCAATGAGGGAAATAACCGCCATGGCGATTTCAGAAGCACTCATGGCGCCTAATTTATGGAATTCTTCTTTGGCCCATTCGGCGATTTCAGGCGAACCTTTAACTTCCGGCGGGCAAAGGTAGTATGTCAAAATTGGGGTAATTAAGAACAAGATAATGCCTACCGGTGCAACTGCTAAGAACCAGCTTGTCCAGTTAACGGTAGCAACGCCGGATTTGGCAGCGAGTTCAACCGCCAATGGGTTTGGCGCCTGGCCGGTGAGGAATAAGGTACTGGACACACAAGTCGTTGCCAAGCTGATCCAACATAAATAGGAGCCGATACGGCGCGGGTTTTTATCCGGATAGCTGTCAAACATCGGGCAAATACTGGAAACGATAGGGTAGATAGTACCACCGCTACGGGCTGCATTACTTGGGATAAATGGTGCTAAGATAAGGTCGGTAATAGCAATGGCATACCCGAGACCCAAGGAGGATTTACCTAATTTTTGAACTAAGAATAAGGCGATTCGGCGACCGAGACCACTGTTTTGATAGCCGATACCAATCATGAAGGCGGCAAAGATTAACCATACGATGGCATTGGAGAAACCGCTGAGGCCCCAATTGATTGCCTGACCGGCTGTGGTAGGCACAATTTTACGGGCTTTTTCTACAACCGGCATACCTACACGGAATAGAACGGCTAAGGTAATCGCAATCATACCGATAAAAGCAGGTGGCATCGGTTCGAGAATAAGACCCACAACTAAGGCTGCAAAAATACTTACAAAATCCATGCACCTGCGGATAGGCCTTCCGGCGCGCCAATCGCAAATACAATGAGTCCCACAATAATTGGGGCTAAGTACTTCCATAAGGCATTAAAACTCAACTTTGATATCATATTTTTTTATCTCCTTTCTGATGATACAAAAGTACTTTATATTATATAGAAATATAGGAAATAGTAAAGTGAATTATTGATTAAAATTACACATTATGAGAAATAGATATAAGTTACCATATATATTTTGCGACTTTGAATTTTTTTTGTAAAAAATGTGTTGACAGGTTTGTAAAGTTTGCGTATAATAGTCATTGTTCCGAACGCGCCGGAGTGGCGGAATGGCAGACGCACTTGACTCAAAATCAAGCGGGTAACACCGTGTGGGTTCAAGTCCCACCTCCGGCACCAAGCTAAAAGACGCTCAGTTGAGCGTCTTTTTTTGTTGCCTGTTTATGGCATCTTACTGGCTCTTTGTCAAATTTTGGGGTGCTAAAGAGTCTATGCACTTTGAGGAAGGACA
>NZ_HF986229.1:0-8457 GCF_000431435.1 Veillonella sp. CAG:933 | reverse complement strand
AAAAAACTCAATTTCGTTACAGCCCCTTTTTGATTTTATTTACACGAAAGATGTAAATGTATTATTTAATTATTATTTGCTAGCCAACTGGTTCAAGATTTCTTGAATCTGAGCACGCAATTCTTGATTTTCTTGTTCCTGTTTAGCTACACGGTTATTCAAGTTTTCAATAGTAGAAGCCTGGTTGGAAACAACTTCAGCTAATGCAGATTTGGAGTAATTGGAGTACTCATTGCTGCTACCGAATTTAATGCTTACGCCGGCGTTGAACATGTTTTCACCGCCGCCCATGCTGGTACCCATAGAGAACATTACATCATTTGTCGGACGATAGAACGCACCCAAGGCCACTGCATTAGTGCCTTTGTAGTTACCATAACCGGCTGCGAAGTCCCATTTTGCACTTGGATCGAAGTCCTGTGGGTGTAAAGCTGCCAAAGCGGCTGCACCGGCACCTACACGATCAAGACGATTGTCCAATTTGCTTACTTGATTGCTCAAGTTGGATACACCACCGTTGAGGTTAGTGATGCTATCATTGATGGAACTAATGCTTTCGCTGTTAGCCTGAACCTGATTATCCAAAGCTGTAATGTTCTGAGCTGCTGTGTTGTCTTTTTTGATGAAAGCGCCATCAGCAGATACGCGAGTTTCACCTTGAATTTCTTGACGAAGCTGACTCACGTTAACAGCATCGTTATCTTTCACACCGGCTTTCACATCATGAATGATATTGTTGCCCATGCTAATGTTATCACCTTTGATAACAACAGTATCTTTACCGTCAGCACCTTTAATAGTTAAACCGTTAGTAGATACGCTGTTTAAACCGGTTAAGTCTTTGTTAAGAGCTACTTCCAACTTAGGAACTGTAGTTCCGTTAACAGTTACTTCGCTCGCAGTAGTTGTGATATTATTGCCACCAACAACACTGAAGTCGCTACCAGGAGTAACTGCTGTCTTATTGCCTGCATTATCAACAATGCCAATTGGCTTAGTTTCAACACCAATTGTTACCTGAGAACCGGATTTAGGATAACCTTCTTCAGGTGTTGTTGGAGTTGTTGTGCCTGTATCTCCAGAATCGCTTTCACCCTGCGTAGTCTGTGTATCATCAGATGGTGTTGTCGTTGTAGGAGTTGGATTATATGGAGGTGGTGTTACAGTTACCACGTCAGTTGGTGTTTCTGTTCCAACAACATTTAAACCAATTGTAAATTTATTATCAACACGATTTACAGTAATCCCCTCAGCAGCTTCAATAGTAATATCTTTAAGAGCTGCTTTCAACTGCGCTACGTTGACTGCATCTGTATCGGCATAACCACCGGCAACATTAATAATACGACGAGTATTAGCTTCGTATTCTCGAATTTTTCCGGTTTTAGTATCTGTTACTGTGTAGTACATATTACCTACAGATACAACTCCTTGATCTGCACTAAACCGTTCATTAGAATATACTGCTGGTATATCAAAAGTTGAATCAATAAGAGCCGCAGAATTATTACCGATGGCTACGGAATTGCTAAGTACAGAACGTGCATTTGAACCTAGTGCAACAGAATTATCTACACCTTGCAAACGAGTCATGTTACCCAAAGCAATATTATTAGCTCCACCAACACGAGAGAAATAACCGATAGCCGTTGATTCTTCTCCATGAGATTCTGCATAATGACCAATTGCTAATGCATTATCTGAAGAAGTACGTGCCTGTTGCCCCATAGCTACAGAGTAATGACCTTGAGCAATAGCGGAAAGACCTACTGCGATTGTATTGGAATCGTGAGCTTCGGAAACACCACCGATAGCTAGAGTTTGGAAACCAAAGGATTTCGCGCCCATACCGATAGCAATAGAGTTTTCATAGATTTTTTCAGTGTCTGATGATGTTTTATCATTAATAGTCACCGGATAATAATCATCACTAAGTTTATAATTTACATTACCGTCAATAGGACTTACATCGGTTGTAGTTGCATCTGTAGCAGCTGCTAAAGCTCGAACCGTTACAGTAGGATTAGCAGTTGTAACTACCGACTTATGAGTTTCATTAATTTCGCCTACATACGAATTATAACCCATAGCAATAGCATTATAGCCTCCTACAGCAACTTCACCTTTTACGCCAATTGCCATAGCTTGTGTACCATATGCTTTTGAAGCCTGACCCATAGCCATAGTCAAGGTATTATTAGCTAGTGAGTTAGTACCAACGGCAATAGAATTACCTCCAACAGCATCAGCAGAAGAACCTAATGCAATAGAACTTAGCCCAGAAGCTATAGAAGCTGCACCAAGGGCTGTAGATTCTTGGCCGTTAGCTTCAGTATTCTGCCCTAACGCAGTCGATTTTTCACCTCTAGCTTTTGCTGTAGCACCTACTGCAGTTGCATTAGCCACACTTGCTTCAGTTTCAGCACCAAGTGCAGTAGTAAAATTTGCGAGGGCTTTAGCTGACCCACCAATAGCCATACCCTTATTACCATTTACATTACTACTTTCACCAATAGCTATGCCTTGAAGACTTCGAATTGAAGGTGTAACACTAGCAGAATTACCAATAGCTATCGCACCCTCAGTTAATGTAGTAGTATTAGCTTGGTATCCCATAACGACACCGTTCTTCCCTAGTGCCTTTGCATTTGAACCTACTGCAATTGAGAACTCTTTATTAGCCATTGCAGAATTTCCTAATGCCATCGTATTTGTCGCACTCGCAGTACTTCCCGACCCAAGCGCCATAGTATAGTTAGCTGTAGCTTTAGCACTACCGCCAAGAGCAATAGCGTTATTTCCTGTAGCATTGGAAGAAGCACCAATCGCAATAATTTTAACCATTTTAGCTGTAGGATTAACATTAGCACCATTACCAATAACAATTCCATCTTCAGCAAAGGAACTGGTAGTAGCACCTTTACCTAATGCAATACTATTCAAGCCTTGTGCTTTTGCAGTAGAACCAAGGGCAGTTGAATACTGTCCGCTAGCAGCCGAATTATATCCTAATGCTGTTGCATTCAGTGCAGTTGCCTTAGCACTATGCCCAATAGCAGTTGTAAAACCAAAAGTAGCTTGTGAACTATTACCAACCGCAGTTGCTGAGCCACCTGTAACATTTGCACTACCTCCTACTGCTACCGAGTTTGACTGTGTAGCAACCGAGCCTGTACCAATGGCTACACCATTACCTGTGCCAGCTGCATTATCCACCGCCAATACAGATTGTCCGCCCCAGAAACCACCGGTTACTGCGAGCACTGTTCCCATTACCGCTAAACGTTTACCTACACTTAATCTTTTTTTCATTCATTTTCTCCTTATTCACCAGAATAACTTTTACACTTATTTTTTTAATAAACACATGATTACAATCGAAATATATTGTAACCGTTTAATTGATTCTTTCGTTAACACATCACAGAAACAATAAATCCATATATTTAAATTTATCGTTTCACGACTTATTCAGAATACCACATTAATCCTATCTTCGCAATAGGAATTTCATTCTCTATTTTTTCCATTTTAATGCCACTTATTGTTTTTCTAATCACTTTTTCAGTCCATTATCATTTAGTTATATATTTCAATATTTAAATCTATCTATATAAAATCTGTGTTTTTTGCCACTATGATTTTCATCTTACTCTCAATATATTTTTGCCATTCAGTAAATAAATTTATATCATTTCAGCATTATTTTTACACGAATTGTTTAAGAACACAAAAAAGCCATGACTAAGGTTAGAAATACACATTTTTCATGCATATTTGCAAACCACTAGTCATGGCTTTCAAACGAGTTTTTTAGTGCTATTTAGTTGTCCTTCTACAGAGGACTTAGAGAGGTATTTTTTTAATTTCACTTGAATTATATCTCTCTCAAGTTCTCTTAGTTAAAACTATTAATATAGTATAGGGAGATTATTTTTGAACTAACTGCTGTACCAAAGCTTCCAATTTAGCAATGCGATCGTTCTGAGCATCAATCTGGTTCTGTTTTGCAGCCAATTCAGCATCGAATTTAGCTTGTTGTGCTTTATTCTGTGCTTCTAAAGCTTGAACTTTATTTTGAACTGCCGCTACAGAAGTACCAGGTTTGGTTGTTTCTCCGGAACCGATACGGAATGTAGCCCCTAAGTTAGCCATAGCTTTACCACCTTGACCATAGGAGAGACCTACCGTGTATTGCTGATCGCTATCCGGTGCGTATGCATAACCTACTGCCAATGCTTGTTTGCCTCTGTAAGTACCTAAGCCGGCCATAATCTGTCCACGTTCGCCTTCAGCATATGGAAGCGGATTCAATGCGGCTAAGGAAGCTGCCATTGCATCGCCTTCAGCAGATTCATTGCGTACGTTTTGAATATCGGAAGACAAACCTTGAATTGCCTGACCTTGAGCATTTACTACTTCACCAAGTACACCGATTGCTGCCGTATTCGTTTCAACCTGAGTTTTAATAGGATACAACTGAGCACCGGTAATTGCTTGGTTAGAAGATTCGGTAATAGACCCTTGAGCCACATTGTCTAAAGTAATCAAACCTCTTTCAGTAGTTGATTGGCTAGCTAATTTGATTCCATCTACCGTAAGTGTATCACTAGTAAGCGAAGACTTACCTACAGCAACTTTTTCGGATGTTACGCTAGTATCACCAACAGCCAAACCATCTTTCGATAAAGTAGTTGATGCAGTTACTGTTCCATCAGTTACATCACCGAATGTTAAGGCAGCTTTCGTCAACTGAGCCACGCTACTATCGTTGACACCACCTATAGTCAACGAATTACCTGTTAATGACGATTCACCAACGTGGAATCCCTGAGCGGTTATTTCAGCTACACCGCCTTGTGATGCATCTCGATCTTGTCCATTAACTTCACCTATCGTTAATGAATGACCTACATGTAAGTCATCATTTAATTCAAGTTTTTCACCATCAGCAATTTTAAAGTTTTCAGTGTATTTCAAGCCACTTCTCTTAGGCTTAGTTGAAGTATTTGTAGTTGCATTACGGAACCCTGATTTTTCAGTTTCAACCGTATTTACTGTTTCATCATCTTCCGGATGATACCAGCCGGTTTCACGAGTAAATTCTTCAACAGCTTCTTTAGTCATGCTGATATTAAATGTTTTTGACCCATCAGGATTCATAATTGTTTTAACAGAAACATACTCGTCACCGCCTACTGCTTGTACCAATTTACGAACATTAGCTTTACCTTCAGAAGTTAAATTGTCCATATTTTTGGTTGCTGCATTATCAATCTTAGTTTTTACCGTATCGGTAAGATCAACAGTGACTTTATTCCCTTCAACAGCAGTTACAATTGACTTATTACCTTTTTCATCGGTAGCACCAACAATGTCCATACGACTGTTATCTTTAGTAAGATTTACATGTTCATCTTCATTATTGGTGTCAGTGCCAATCGTGATTCCCTGCATAGCTCTGCCGGCGAGTTTTTCAACGTCAGTAATTCTACCATCAAAGCCTTTTACGGTTTTGTCCAAATCGGTTACTTTAGTATCAAGGTTGCCAACTTTAGTGTCTAAATTACCTACTTTAGTATCCAAGTCGCCAACTTTTGTGCCAAGGTCTTTTACTTCTTGACCTAAGCCGTCAACTTTAGTTCCCAAGTCTTTAAGGCCTTTGTCGAGACCGTCAACTCTACCGGTTAAGTCAGTAACTTTAGTATCTACTTTATCCAACTGGCCTTTATTCACAGCGTCGCCGGCTTTTACACCATCAGCAATGTTGGAAATTACTTTGTTGCCTGCATCGATGCCGTCTTTAGTTACAGAAGGACCACCGGTAATGGCTAAGCCCTCACCGTTCAATGTGCTGGAGCCTACGCTTACACCATTGTTATCTACCGTTGTGTTACCTGCTTTTACGGAGCCTGTAGTACCAAGGTCGATTTGGTTGTTCAAGTTAACATCGAATGTCTTAACACCGTTAACGTCGGAAGGAGTTACCGTAATGTTAGTACCACCTGTTACATTAACCGCATTCTGACTGGTTTCTTTGATAACTTCTTTGCCTTTATCACTTAAGTTGGACAAGTCTTTATCAGCTGCGTTGTTAATCTTTTCTTTAGTAGCTGCCGTTAAGTCTACTACCAAGTTTTGACCATCAACTTTGCTTTCAACCATGCCACCGGATTTACCGGTAACACCGAAGCCTGCCTGACCTTTATTAACCGTAATCACACCACCGTTACCATCATTGATGGAGATAGTCTGTAAAGCGGAGTTAGCTAATTCGGAGCCTTCAGTTGCGATATTTTTCACTTCTTGCAATTGGTTGTAAGTTACTACATCGCCTTCTTGAGTACCGTTCGCTACGTTAGTAATCTTAGTGCCACCCATATTGATGCCGCCAACGTTGATGGTAGGACCGTTCTTAATTGTGAAACCACCATTGGAGATTGTCGTATCACCGAGAACGATGTTGCCTTGAGGGTTAACCGTAATGCCGCCTTCATTGATCGTTGTGCCGGCTACATTAATGGAACCGCCGTTAATTACTGTATCACCAACTCGGAATTCACCGGTAGGAACAAGGGTTACGCCACCGTTATTAATCGTTGTACCACCAACATGGAGGTCACCGGATTTAATGACAGTATCGCCTAAAGTGATGGATCCTTCACCACCTAAGTTCAAGTCTTTGTTCAAGTTAACTGTGAACGTCTTAACATCATCAGCTTTTTCAGTATCAACAGTGATATTGTTACCGCCTACTACATCAACTGCATCCTGACTCACTTCTTTGATAACTTCTTTACCTTTGTCATCCAAGTTGCCTAAGTCTTTACCAGCTGCATTGTTAATTTTTTCTTTCGTAGCTGTTGTTAAATCAACTACCAAATCATTACCATTAACTTTGCTTTCAACCATGCCATCAGCTGCGCCTACGATACCAAGACTTGCCTGACCTTTGCTGATTGTGATTACTTGGCCGTCGTTGCCTTTAACCGATACGGTTTGAAGTGCGCTGCTAGCCAATTCGGAACCTTCAGTAGCGATATTTTTAACTTCTTGTAACTGGTTGTAAGTTACTACATCGCCTGCCTCGGTCGCATTAGCTACGTTCGTAATCTTAGTACCGCCCATGTTGATACCGCCAACATTGATGGAAGGACCGTTTTTAATTGTCAAACCACCTTGGTTGAGGGTTGTACCGCCAACATTGATTGTGTTGCCGTTGATTACAGTATCGCCAACTTTGAATTCTCCGTTAGAGTTCAAGGTTACGCCGCCGTTATTAATGGTTGTACCACCAACTTGTACGTCACCGGATTTGATGATGGTATCGCCCAAAGTGATAGAACCTTCGCCGCCGAGATCCAAGTTTTTATCCAAGTTAACAGTGAATGTCTTAACACCATCAACCGTAGCTTTATCTACATTGATATTGCTACCGCCTTTTACGTCAACAGCGTCTTGAACAACTTCTTTAATAACAGTTTTGCCTTTATCGTCCAAGTTGCCTAAGTCTTTACCGGCTGCGTTGTTATTTTTTTCTTTCGTAGCAGCTGTTAAGTCAACTACCAAGTCCCGACCGGACACTTCGCTGGTAACCATGCCATCGGTAGCACCTTTAATGCCGAAACCTGAGTTTTCTTTATTAACAACAAGTTTTTGACCATTAGTATCTGTTACCGTTACTGTTTGAAGAGCGCTACCTGCAGTGTTTTCAACCGTCGTTACACGATCAGTCAAGGTATTCACATCTGTACGAATCGTGCCTACATCAGTTTTAACGTTCGTTACTTCAGTTTTGAGGGTACCCACATCAGTTTTAACTGTATTTACTTCAGTTTTGAGAGTACCAACATCATTTTTAACGGTTGTTACTTCAGTCTTCAATGTACCAACGTCAGTCTTAATTGTATTAACTTCGTTAGTAACAGTGTTTACTTTGCCATCTAATTCAGTTTTCACACCGTATAACTGACCACCGGTTACTGCATCAGTGGAGCCTTCAGACACGGAGCCTTCACCGAGGTTGGATACTACTTTACCGCCTGCATCGATACCGTCTTTAGTTACGGACGGACCGTCGGCAATGGCTAAACCGTTAGCGTCAACTGTAGTGGCACCGGCTTTAATGGAGCCGTCAGCACCTAAGTCAACATTGTTCTTCATGTTAACGGTGAATGTCTTAACATCATCAGCACCGGTTGCACTGGTTACTTCGATGTTAGTGCCACCTTTTACGTCAACGGATTTCTGAACAACTTCCTTAATAACTTCTTTGCCTTTGTCATCCAAGTTGCCTAAATCTTTACCGGCTGCGTTGTTGATTTTTTTTTTCGTTGCCGTTGTTAAGTCAACTACTACGTCTTGACCGGACACTTCACTGGTAACCATGCCATCGGTAGCACCTTTAATACCGAAGCCTGCATGGTCTTTATCAACAACAAGAGTTTGGCCTTTAGT